>NZ_JBUZTQ010000004.1:0-261163 GCF_055408445.1 Pseudomonas sp. B414
TGAATGATCGCGCGCTCTTCAACGCTGAGTTCGGAATAGGACATAGGGGCAGCACCGTACCGGAAAGGTCAGGTGTTGCACTCAGTTTTCGCGGCCGCCGAGTCAATAATAGGGATTGGAAACAACAATGGCGAGGTAAGGTCCTTTACTACGGTGTCAGCTGGGCCATGCAGAATACACAAATTGTAAAACACACCGCTGTAAACCCGGGGAAGAGAATCACAGTATGTGCCCCACTTTTTAAGATTGCTGCGCGTTACTTCATCCCCACGCAGTACAGTATTAATAGTTCCACACCCCGAGACTGATACAGCCAGCGCGATTGAAAAAATGTAACGAGTCGTTTTCATAATCAAGTTCCACCTCGAGAGAGGAGGCTAACTTAACGCCAACTTTGCACAACTTGCGAACATAACCCGGCATACTTTTGTAAGAAACCAATACGTATGCGCAACCTCATGAAAGGCACAGCTCTTGCTACGCCCTAACAGTTTTACGCGTCAGCAAATCCGCAAACGCATTCGCCATCGGCGAGTTGCTGCCTTTGCGCTGCACCAGCCACACGGCGGTGTTGGCGTCCGGGTCAAGCAGCGGCCGGTACACCACGCCCTTGATGCGCATATGCTGGAATGACGCCGGTAGCACCGACACGCCCAAGCCCGCCGACACCAGCCCGATAATGGTCATGGCCTCCCCCGCCTCCTGCGAGATATGCGGGCTGAACCCCGCCTCCCGCGCCAGGCTCAGAAACTGCGCATACAAGCCGCTGCCATAACTGCGCGGGAAGAACACAAACGGCTCGTCCGCCAACGCGGCCAGTTGCAGCCCCTGTTCGCTGCCTTCTGCCAACGGGTGATCGGCGCGAATCACCGCCACCAGCGGCTCTCGAAACAACTCCACCACGCTCAACGACTCAGGCAACACCAACGGACGCATGATCCCGACTTCAATACTTTCATCCACCAACCCTTCTGCCACATCACGGCTGCTCATTTCCTTGAGGTTCAAATGCACCGCCGGGAACGCCTGACGAAACGCAAAAATCGCCTGGGGAATACTGGAGTTGAACGGCGCCGATGAGGTGAAGCCGATCTTCAATTCGCCCAGTTCCCCCAATTGCGCACGCCGTGCCACATCGGCGGCCTTGTCGACCTGAGCCAGTACTAATCTGGCCTCTTCCAGAAACAATCGTCCCGCTTCGCTGAGTTCAACACGGCGGTTGGTGCGATCAAACAACCTCGCTCCCAATTCCTGCTCCAGTGCCTGTATTTGCTGGCTCAGCGGCGGTTGCGAGATGCCCAGCAGCTGGGCGGCGCGGCCAAAGTGCAGCTCTTCGGCGACGGCAATGAAGTAGCGCAAATGGCGCAGTTCCATACAACCTCCATTAGGTCGTAAAACCTATCAAACAGGTCGAACAATATATTGGAAAGAATCGTTAGCCGCCTATATTCTTTTGCCATTGCCGTTCGGCTTTACGCTTTTTTGAGGCCCCCCGTGAAAACTGCTGCTGCACCCCTGGCCCACGAAATCCCGCCTTCGGCGCTGGATGATGTTGTCGCGCAACTCAATGACGTATTTATCGAAAAAGGCACGCCGATGTTTATGCGCACGGTGCTGGCCTTGTTCTCGGGGGGCTTTGCGACCTTTGCGCTGTTGTACTGTGTGCAGCCGATGATGCCGGTGTTGTCCCATGAGTACGGGATCAATGCAGCGCAGAGCAGCTTGATTCTGTCGGTGGCCACAGCGATGCTGGCTATCGGTCTGCTGATTACCGGGCCAATTTCCGATGCCTTCGGGCGCAAGCCGGTGATGGTATTTGCACTGTTTTCGGCTGCGGCTTTTACCTTGCTCAGCGCAATGATGCCGACCTGGGAAGGGGTGCTGGTGACCCGGGCGCTGGTGGGTTTGTCCCTCAGCGGTCTGGCCGCAGTGGCGATGACCTATTTGAGTGAAGAGATCCATCCGCAGCACATCGGCCTGGCCATGGGCTTGTATATCGGCGGCAACGCCATTGGTGGCATGAGCGGGCGTTTGATCACCGGTGTGTTGATCGACTTTGTCAGCTGGCACACGGCGATGCTGGTGATCGGTGGCCTGGCACTGGCGGCGGCCATGGTGTTTGTGAAGATCCTGCCCGAATCGCGCAACTTCCGCCCACGGGCCATGAACCCGCGCAGCCTGCTCGATGGCTTCACCATGCACTTTCGCGATGCCGGTTTGCCGTGGCTGTTTCTGGAAGCGTTCCTGCTGATGGGCAGCTTCGTGACGCTGTTCAACTATATTGGCTACCGCCTGCTGGCCGACCCGTACAACATGAATCAGGCTGTGGTCGGATTGCTGTCGATTGTTTATCTGTCAGGTATCTACAGCTCGGCGCAGATCGGCGCACTGGCTGACAAGCTGGGCCGGCGCAAAGTGTTGTGGGCGGTGATTGTGCTGATGCTGGCGGGTATCGCGCTGACCATGCTCGAACCCATCGCGTTCGTGGTGATTGGCATGTTGCTGTTCACCTTCGGCTTTTTCGGCGCGCATTCGGTGGCTAGCAGCTGGATTGGCCGCCGCGCCACCAAAGCCAAGGGGCAGGCTTCATCGTTGTACCTGTTCAGTTATTACGCAGGTTCCAGCGTGGCCGGGACCTTGGGCGGGGTGTTCTGGCACTTGGCGGGCTGGAATGGTATCGGCCTGTTTATCGGTGGTTTGCTGGTGATCGCGCTGTTGGTGGCATTGCACCTGGCCAGGTTGCCGGTGCTGGCGGGCAATAGCAAAAAACCTTGATCAGGCTCATAGCCTTGCCGGGCTATTGATCACTAATCGGGCTTCAAGGTGTTGCTCGCGTTTTTCCAGGGCCAGGCTCTGGAATGACGCGCCATCCTGTTCAACCCCGTCAAGCCAGGTCAGTAAAGCACCCGCCTCACCGCTCAAGGTGAGGCGTATCACCTCGGCTTGCACTTCAAATTGTTGTACATCAAGCCCCGCGCTGGCGGCGCCTTCGCTAAGGCGCGTGGTCAGCGGCTGTTTGAACGTTTTAAGGGCTTGCACGGGCTCGGCTCGCTGCAACTCGCCTGCTTCAGCCAGGCGCTTGAGATAGAGCGTTTGCGCGCCCTGCAGACGCTGCTGTGCCGGTTGCCACAGACCATAGAAGCCAAAGACGATCAGCAAAAAAAACACCAGAGCCCCGCACAACTGACGCTCCCTGAGTGCCAGTTGGCGCCAACGATCAGATAGACGAGCCTTCATAGAACATCCTCCAGTGTCAGTATTGCGTGTACCCGATTGCCCTGCTGGCTGGCATTGCTCAGCGTGATTGCCAGCGCACCCTGCTCGCCACGCGCTCGCAACTGCTCAAGCTCGGCAAAGCTGCTGGCCGTGATGTTCAAGGCCCAACCGGTGCCGGCGCGCCACTCCATGCGCTGCACCTCAACACTGCTGGCACCCACCACTTGCTCGGTCAATTGGTGCAGACGCTGCAAATGGCCAGCGCTTGCTAGCGAACCTTGCTGCATGGCTTTTAGTTGCGCCGACAGATCGACGATGCGGGTTTGCTCCGGGTACAGGGCTTTGAATCGCTGCTCACTTTGGGCATATAGCTGCGCTGCCTGATGTTCCAGATAATCGCTGCGCAGGTGACTGAAACCCGGCGCCAACGCCAACGCAAGCAGCAGCGCAACACTGACCCCGCGCCAGGGCAGGTGCCGTGTTGTAAGGCGAAATTCACCTTGCAGCAGGTTGATGGCCGAACTCGTGGTGCAGCTCAGGCGCTGCGCAACAGACTCTCGGTGCCATGCCATTTGCGCAGGCAACCTGGCCTTGATCACCTCAAGGGTATGGGGTGGCACCGCGAGGCGGGCATCCAGTGCCGCACCGATAATCCAGCGCTCGTCCCACCAGGCTGCGCAGGGCTGATCACCGGTCAGCAAATCTGCATCTGCATGCGCATTGATAATGTTCAAACCCGAGGCGCGAAGATGTGCCAATACGTCCTTGAGCCACTGCTTACGGATGATCAGCAACGGGTAGCGCTGCTGATCATCTTTGGCCCCAACAGCCAGGTGCAAATGTTCAAGGTCATCAGCCAGTTGGTCTTCGATTGCATAGGCCAAGGCTTGCACTGTGGGTGTACGGCGGCCCGGCCACGGCTCGGTGAGCAGCCAGCTGCACACTTGCATGGGCAATATCAGGTTGACTGCGCGCCCTTGAAGCGCCTCACAGGCCTGACTCAAGCAAGTGTTGTGCAACACAAGATCAGCGTGCCAGAAACTCACGCAGGCATTGCTCAAATCGGCTTCACCGTCTTGAGGGGCACTAAGGTAGAGCCAGCTGTTCATCAAGAGGACTCGCTGTGTGTGGGGGTTAAAAAGCGCCGCTGCAAAAGACGCCACTGGCCGGTTTGCGGATCACGGGCCACATCACTTTCAAGGCGTAAACGACTTTGCCCCAAACGCACCTCGGTGCTGATGCGTAGCCAGCGGCTGTTGATGCCCAGACCCTTGTTATTGATGCCCAAGCCAATCAGCGCCGGGGTGAAGGTGAAGTCCTGAACGCTCGCATAGCCCTGAAGGGGCCGTGCGGCGACCAGGCGCTTGGCAAGTTGCGGGGTAACTCCCTCCAGAGTTGCCAATAGTGTGTCGGAGGCTGTGTTGATGTTGAGTACGGCGTCATTGCCCAGCAGAACAATCCACGGCTGCATGCGCGTATACCAGTGAGCATCGATACCCGGCACCTTGCGCAACTGGCTGATATCACCCAAGTTCAACCCTTGCAGTACTTTTGCCTCTACCGGTGTCACTCCGAGCAAATTTTGTAGACGCAACCAGCGCTGGCTCATGACCCCCTCGGCTGAATCGCTGGCGAACAAAGGGGTGATATTGAAACGCCCGGCCAAGTCCTCGATGTGCACTTCAAGCTGGCCATTGTCGAGCTGCATCGGCGGCTGCCCCTTGGCCCACGCTTGCCCCGGAGCCAACGGGCTTTGAGGATCACCACCCACCTCACGTAGATGATCAAGCGCCCAGGCTTCACCGGCAAAACCTGACTGACGCAGTTGCAACTGATGGATCTGCTGGGCACTGCTGTGCAGGGCCAGCCGCTGACCACGCAACATGCCAGCGGTAATCAGCAGCGCAAGGCTGGTGACCAGTAGTACGGTAATCAGTGCCACGCCTTGCTGGGATCGGGGCATCACGCGCCCTCCGGTAACAACAGGACGCGACGAATGTGCTCAAAACGGCCCACAGACAACTGCACTTCCAACGCTCTTGGGCCGATTTCAGGGGCCGCCTTGCCGGCAGGCCAGTCACTGCGCCAGCCAGTTTTATCCTCAAACAAACGCCAGCTTAAACTGCGCACGTCACTCAGCAGTTTTTGCTTTTGCACCTGTGCGCTGTCCTGCTCGCGGCTGTAACGCCAGAGCACGCCATTTTCGAGTGTGTAGCTGATATCTTGCAGCTCACTGCGTGGCTGCCCCAACGGGTTACGCCAATTGCCACGGCGTATGTTGAGTTCGTTTTGGGACAGCGCCAGCCCCGGTAATTTGACCGAGGTTTGCACCTGAAGCACATCACGCTCGATAAGTGCGACAGCCCGCTGCAAGCTGCGCAGCGCCTGCTCATGAGCGCTGCTGGCACGCTCGGTGCGCATCACTCCATCAAACAGGCGCCAGCAACCGATGCCCAATAGCGCAAATATCGCAATGGCAATCACCAGTTCCAGCAGGGTAAACCCGGTTTGAGCTTTAGTCATGGCGAGCCTTGATCCAGTGGGTAAGGCTGTGAACAGGCTGCTCGCTATCCGCCAGGCTGACACTCAGCTCGACCCGATAAAGACTGGTTTTAGGCTCACGCACGATGCGCTGGTTCAAGCGCCAGTCCCGTTGCGCAAAACGCGACGTTTGCGAGCGTTGACCAAGGGTCAAGGGAGCCAGGCCAAGTTGCAATTCGCTGAGCTGGTTGTCGGCCAGCCACGCGGCAAACAGCCGGTTTTCAACACGGGCGCTTTGCTGCAGGACAAATTGACTGGCTGACAGCAATGCAGCTGACAGAGTGGCGAACACGGCAAGGGCGACCATGATCTCCAGCAACGTAAAGCCTCTTTCAGCTTTCATTGGGCACCTGCGGCATCACGATAAACGGCTCTGCCAGACCATCACTTTCAATGCTCAACCAGCGTTGCGCCGGGCTGTCGAAGTGCAATCTGAAAGCGGTACTTTCATCACTGCTCAACCACAAAAGTTGTGGCGTTTCCACACGCCCGGCCAGGGGTTGATCGCGACCCTCAAGGGTTAATGCCAGCACCAGCCCGTGAGGCAATTGCACCCGCGCCTCGACAGGTTGCCAGCGGCCATCTTCAAGGCGCATCAGTTGGTAAGCCTCGGGCTGCAGTTGCACCCCATATTCCTGCACGTCGAGCACAGCCCTTTCGCGGATCCCGAGCATCAAGCGCAGCAATAAATCAGCTTCCTGACGGGCATGGCGGGCCGTGTTGTCACCCAGACTGATGTGCACCATCGAAGCGAGTACGCCGATAAGCACGATGACCACCATCAACTCGATCAAGGTGAAACCTGCCGCGTCACGACGCATATATCAGGGCGCCCAATTGCCGATATCGGCACCATGCCCTTCACCACCGGGTACACCGTCCGAACCCAGGGAATACAGGTCAAACCCGGCCGAATGAGGTCCTGGGCTGAGGTACTGATAGGCTGTTCCCCAAGGATCAACCGGCAGGCTTTTCAAGTAGCCCTGAGGGTTCCAGTTTTTAACCACGGGGGTACCTGTCGGGCGCTTGATCAGCGCTTGCAGCCCCTGTTGCGTCGAGGGGTAGGTGAACGTGTCCAGGCGATACATTTCAAGGGCAGTGGAAATGGCTTGAATATCGGTACGGGCCGCCGTGACCTTGGCCTGATCCGGGCGGCTCATAAACTGCGGCACCACAATGGCGCCCAGCACGCCAATGATCACCACCACCACCACCATGATTTCGATCAGGGTGAAACCGCGTTGAGAAGATCTTGAGGGTGTTTTCATCGGTCAATTCACCAGTTGGTTGAGGCTAAGAATTGGCAGCAGGATGGCCAGGACGATCAGCAGAACAACACCGCCCATCAGCACCAACATGAAGGGTTCGAACAGGCTCACCACCAGGGCAATGCGCGCTGCGAGGGCTTTTTCCTGCTGCTCGGCGGCTCGCGCCAGCATGCTGTCCAGCTCACCGGCACGCTCGCCACTGGCAATCAGATGCAGCATCATTGGCGGGATATCTGCGCTGCGCTCCAACCCGCGGGCCAGCGTGCCGCCCTCGCGTACCGAGCGGGCGACATCGAGCATGCGCTGGCGAATGGCGAGGTTGGTAATAACCGTGGCGGCGATTTGCAGCGCGTCCACCAAGGGCACTGCACTCTTGCCGAGAATCGCCAGGGTGCTGGCAAAGCGTGCCGCTTCCATCGCCCGCAGCACCTTGCCCAGCAGTGGCAAGTTGAGCAAAACCCCATGCCCGCGCAGCTTCAAGAGGGGCTGGCGCAAGGCCCAGCGCGCCGCACCGAGACAGGCAATCATCAGCACCAGCAATACCCAGCCCCAGGTTCGCAGGCCATTGCTCAGGGCAATCATGGCCTGGGTTAAAAAGGGCAAGGCCTGACCACTGTTGATAAAGATTTTCACCACGTCGGGCACCACATAACCAAGCAAAAAACCGACGATGGCCAGCGAAGCAAACATTAGGATCAGCGGGTACACCATGGCCAACTGGATCTTCTGGCGCGACTGTTGGCGCGCTTCGGTGTAGTCGGCCAACTCCTCAAGCACCTGACCCAGATAACCGCTGCGCTCCCCGGCAGCCACGCTGGCGCGAAACAGTTCGGGGAACGCCCGGGGAAAAGCTGACAGCGCCGTGGCCAGTGCATGACCTTCGATCACTCGGCTGCGTACTGCCGCCAACAGGCTGCTGAGCAGACGTTTCTCACTTTGCGCTGCCACTGCGCCCAAGGCTTCTTCAAGGGGCAAACCGGCCTGGATCAACGTCGACAACTGGCGCGTCAACAAGGCCAGGTCTGTCACCCCGAGCCGGGTGCCGGACTGGGCGTGGCGAACCCCCGGGTTGCCACTTTTGGCGACGCTCAGGAGGGTGGGTCGCAAGCCCCGTTCACGCAGTAGCTGACGTGCATGACGCGCACTGTCTGCCTCTTGCTGGCCACGGCAATGACGGCCGTTGGCATCCTGGGCGCGATAGTTGAAGGTAGGCATTTTCAGTCCTCCTGCGTCACGCGCAGCAGTTCATCGATGCTGGTCAGCCCTTCAAGCACCAAACGCTGGCCGTCCTGAAACAAGCCTGGAGCACTTTTGCGTGCCTCATGCAGCAACAACGGCTCACTGGCCCCCTGGTGAATCAAACCTGCCAAGGCCGGAGTGATGCTGACCAGTTCATAGATCCCGGTGCGCCCGCGATAACCCTGCTGGCAATGCTGGCAGCCGTTGGCGCGGAACAGGGTCGGTACAGGCTGCGCGGCAATCCCGAGGCGGACGCAGGACGCCGGATCGGCGCTGTAGGGGATTTTGCAATCGGGGCACAGGGTGCGCAGCAAGCGCTGGGCCAGCACCCCTACCAGTGACGATGCCAGCAAGTAAGCATCGACCCCCATATCGACCAGACGTGTCACCGCCCCCACAGCGCTGTTGGTATGCAAAGTCGACAACACCAGGTGCCCGGTAAGCGATGCTTGCACGGCAATTTCGGCAGTTTCCCGGTCGCGAATTTCGCCGACCATGACCACGTCCGGATCCTGACGCAGAATCGCCCGCAGCCCACGGGCGAATGTCATGTCCACCTTGGTGTTGACCGGGGTCTGGCCGATGCCCGGCAGGTGGTACTCCACCGGATCTTCGACCGTCAGGATGTTGCGGGTTTGATCATTCAGATGGCTGAGTGCGGCATACAGGCTGGTGGTCTTGCCAGAGCCGGTAGGCCCGGTGACCAGAAAAATGCCATGGGGGCGCGCCAGTATCTGTTCAAAGCGGCTCAGGGTTTGGGCTGGCATGCCCAGCCGCTGGAGGTCCAACCTGCCAGCCTGCTTGTCGAGCAAGCGCATTACCACCCGCTCGCCGTGGGCCGAAGGCAAGGTCGAGACCCGCACATCAACCTCATGCCCGGCCAGCCGCAAGCTGATGCGGCCATCCTGTGGCACACGTTTTTCGGCAATATCCAGGCGGGCCATAACCTTGATCCGCGACACCAGCAAATTGGCCAGCTCGCGTTTGGGCCGCAGTACTTCACGCAGTTGACCGTCAATGCGCATGCGTACGGACAAATGATGCTCGAACGTTTCCAGGTGCACATCCGACGCTTTCTCACGCATGGCTTCACGCAACAGGGCATTGATCAACCGGATGATGGGCGCATCCCCTTCCTGCTCGAGCAAGTCCTCCGTTTGCGGTACCTGCTCGGCCAGGCTCATCAGGTCGAGCTCCTCGTCCAGGCCTTGCGCCACTTGCTCGGCAGCACTTTGCCCGGCGCTGTAAGTGCTGGTCAGCAGCTCGCTAAAACGCTCGTCCGTCACTTGTTGCACAACCCCTTGCACACCTAGCCAGCGCCAGGCTTCAGCCAAGGCGGTCAAGGGCGTGTCGTGACGGATCAGTACACACACGGGCGAAGAAGCGCTGTCCAGCAGCACACCAAAACGGCGGGCAAAGCTGAAAGGCAAGCGTAGGGGCACCAGGCTCACGGGCGACCTTGCCCGGACTTTTGCGACTTACCGTCAAACATCTGATGCGGATCGTTGGGCAACTGCTTCACATCGGAGCCCCTGGATACAGGCTGGCTCATGTCCCGCAAGCTGTTGTAGCGATGTTCGCTGATCTCACGGATATCGTTCTTGCTGCGCACGATGGTCGGGCGCAGGAACACCATCAGATTGGTTTTGGTGCGAGTATCCTTGCTCCAGCGAAACAGGGCGCCCAGGTACGGGATACTGCGCAGCAAGGGCACGCCACTGACTTGCGTACGCACACTGTCCTTGATCAAACCACCAATCACGATAATTTCGCCGTCTTCAGCGAGAATGGTGCTTTTGAGCGAGCGTTTGTTGGTGATCAGATCGGTGGAATCGATCCCTTGCAACGTAGGCGCAATCTCGGAGTTCTCCTGCTCGACTTCCAACCGCAAAGAGCTGCCGTCGTTGATATACGGCTTGATCTTGAGGCTGATACCGATGTCCTGGCGTGTGACGGTGGTGAACGGTTTTTGTGATTTATCGGAGCCGCCGTCATAGGAACCGGTCTTGAAGGGCACGTTTTGCCCCACCAGGATCTCGGCCTGCTGGTTATCCAGCGTCAACAGACTGGGAGTGGACAGAACGTTGTTATTGGTATCGCTGGCCAATGCCGATATCAGGGCATTAAAGCGATCACCTCCAACTTTCAAAACCGCGCCTTCTGGCAGGTTGGAGTCATTTTTCGACAGCGCCCCCATCAGAATGCCAGAGCCGGGAAAGGTGATCGCACCCTGCCCGCTGCCTTTGCTCATGTTCCACTGCACACCCAGCATGTCGGAGATATCACCGGATATTTCCACAATGGCCGCATGGATCAGTACTTGCGAACGCGGCTGGTCCAGTTGACGCACAATGTTTTCCAATGTGCGAACCTGTGCGGGGTCAGCCATCACTACCAAAGCATTCTGGCTCTCATCCGCGGCCACCTTGACCTCGCGAGCCGAGGCCGTTTGCGCCGCGCCACCCGCTGCACTCTCTTGTTTCATGCCTTGGCCTACGGTTTCCAGAACTTGCGCCAGCTGCTTTGCATCGCTGTGACGCAGGCGAATGACACGCGAGTTTTCAGGCTGGCTCCTGGCGGGTGTATCCAGTGTGCGCGCCAGTTGGCTCAGGCGTTGACGTACCGCCTCACTGCCCAGAATGATCAAACGATTTGCAGAGGGATCTGCAATCACCTGGCGGCCCGGCTCGGCCTCTTTTTTGCCCAGGGATTTTTCCATCACTTGGGCAATGTCACTGGCCAGGCCATGACGCAGACTCACGACCGAATGACCGTGGCGTGAGCCTGCGTCCAGTTGGCGTACGATTTCGGCTATACGTTGTGTATTGGCCGCGGTGTCGGTGATCACCAGGGCATTGGCCGAGGCGGAGGGGCCGATATAGCCATTGCTCGATACCAGCGGCCGTAAAAGCCCTGCCAGGTCGGCGGCCGCGCTGGTATTGAGTTCCATGACCCGGGTGGTAAAGCTCTGAGCCTGTGCATCAAGCCGGCCAGCCTTGGTTTTAGCTTCGGACGCCGGGAGGATCAATAAGCGATCACCCTCATCGATGATGGAGAACCCGTTGGCATCCAGTACTGAATAAAACAGTCGGCGCACACCTTCCCGGTTAAGGGGTTCTTCGGAAATAACTGTGATACGCCCTTCCACCCGGGGGTCGAGCACCACGGTAGTACCGAGTACCGATGACATTTCCTGTACCACGTCGCGCAGTTGCGCATCCTTCATCGCCAACCGCCAGAACTGCCCATTGGCCAGCCCAAGGGTTGACCACAAAAGTGCGCAAATTACGATGCCTTGCTGCATACGGCCGCCGATGCCGAACCGGTTGGATCTATTCATGATGTTTCTCTAAGGTTGTTCGGCAATGGGCCGCAGATGAAGGGAAGCTGCCTGAGCCTTTTGCAGGGATGAGTTGGCAACTGGCAACAGGTACTGCGCTGCGGGCTTGAGCGCCAGGTGTTCTTCGCGGCCATTGCGCCAAAGCACCACATGGGAGACTTCGACCCGGCGTAACACGCTGCCACCGGGCAAACGCTCGCCCACGGTGTAAAACCTTGCTTGCTCGCCGTCATCCAGCAACGCGTGTGACTGCCCCTGGCTGGCGACAAAACTGGCGCGCAGTTCCAGTGGCTCAGCACTTCGTATAAGTGCCTCGCCCGCAGAGAGCCCCAGCACAGCCGCTATTGAGTCCGGATTGAAACTGGCGGGAGCTTGCTCAGGGTTTGTCTGCAGAGGCGTAAAAACCGGCACCTCAACAGACTGACGAAACAGCCATTCCTGCCAGGTCAGACAGGCCCCATAGGCGATCAGAAGCACTGTAGAAACAACCCATAGGTAGCGTGAAGCCGCGACTGTTAAAATATTCATAACTGTTTCATCTATGTGCTCTACAGTTGCCAGCAAAAATCCCAACAGTTAAAAAACTCGAACTAAGCACCTAAAAAACAACGCCCAACACCATAAGACAAACACTGAAAACCAATAATAAATAGCAGCCCAACTGCATACAGTTGCAAGGCATCAATAAACTTAAAACAACCACTAAGATTCAACAACAAACAGTAATTCTACTTAAATAATTATGTATTAATGTAGGAAAAGCCCTAACAAACTGTAGCTGTATACCCATTCACTAAAGCCAGAGGGATCTGGTTGTTTAATTGTTTAATTTTATGTAAGAGAAATTTTTTACTAAAAACCTGTTTGTTAGTTAAGCCAAACCAAAAACGCCCGGCATAAGCCGGGCGTTAGGGACAAACCTTAAAAATTTTAAACGTGATACTGCCCGGAGAACTCATGCACGGCGCTGATAAAAGCACCCGCGTGTTCGGGTTTCACTTCCGGGGTGATGCCATGGCCCAGGTTGAACACATGGCCCGAACCGTTGCCGTAGCTGGCCAGGATGCGCTTGACCTCGGTACGGATCGCTTCCGGGTTGGCGTAGAGCACGGTCGGATCCATGTTGCCTTGCAGCGCAACCTTGTTGCCGACACGACGACGGGCTTCGCCCAGGTCGCAGGTCCAGTCCAGGCCCAGGGCATCAGCACCGGCGTCGGCAATGCTTTCCAGCCACAGGCCGCCGTTTTTGGTGAACAGAATGACCGGCACTTTGCGCCCTTCGTGCTCGCGGATCAGGCCGCTGACGATTTTGCGCATATAGGCCAGGGAGAACTCCTGGTACGCCGCAGACGACAGGTTGCCGCCCCAGGTGTCGAAGATCTGCACCGCTTGCGCACCGGCGAGGATCTGGCCGTTAAGGTACGAAGTCACCGATTGCGCCAGCTTGTCGAGGAGCAAGTGCATGGCCTGGGGGGTGTCGTAGAGCATGGCCTTGGTTTTGCGGAAGTCCTTGGACGAGCCACCTTCAACCATATAAGTGGCCAGGGTCCACGGGCTGCCGGAGAAGCCGATCAACGGCACGCGACCGTTCAGTTCCTTGCGGATGGTGCTGACGGCGTTCATCACGTAGCCGAGGTCTTTTTGCGGATCAGGGATCGGCAGCGCTTCAATGTCGGCCAGGGTGCTGACGACTTTCTTGAAACGTGGACCTTCGCCAGTTTCGAAGTACAGGCCCTGGCCCATGGCATCGGGGATGGTCAGGATGTCGGAGAAGAGGATGGCCGCATCCAGCTGCGGGAAGCGGTCCAGAGGCTGCATGGTGACTTCACATGCGAATTCGGCATTCTTGCACAAGCTCATGAAATCGCCGGCCTTGGCGCGGCTGGCGCGGTACTCCGGCAGGTAGCGACCGGCCTGACGCATCATCCATACCGGCGTTACGTCTACGGGTTGCTTGAGCAAAGCGCGAAGGAAACGGTCATTCTTGAGAACAGTCATGTCAGCATCCGGAAAAAAAGTGGGGGCATTTTCTCAGAGACGGACGCAAAAGGCACGGCAAGAGCCGTGCCTTTTATCTATCGGGGCGATTTGTCGCGCCGTAACAGCGCATTCAGCAACACCACGAAACAACTGTGGGAGCGAGCTTGCTCGCGATGAGGGCTTCACATTCAACATTTCGGCTGACTGATCTACCGCTATCGCGAGCAAGCCCGCTCCCACAGGTTGAACGCACTCCAGTTTTGGGAAGTGATCAGACGCCCAGATAATCCATGATCCCTTCAGCCGCAGTGCGGCCTTCGAAAATCGCGGTCACCACCAGGTCAGAACCGCGCACCATATCACCACCGGCAAAAATCTTCGGGTGGCTGGTCTGGTGCTTGAACTGCGACTGCTCAGGCGCAATCACGCGGCCCTGGCTGTCAGTCTGGATCTCGAACTGGTCAAACCACGAGGCCGGGCTCGGGCGGAAACCAAAGGCAATGATCACGGCGTCTGCCGCGATGATCTCTTCAGAACCCGGGATTGGCTCGGGGCTGCGACGGCCACGGGCATCCGGCTCACCAAGACGAGTCTCGACCACTTTCACGCCTTCAACCTTGCCCTCACCGACAATGGCGATCGGCTGACGGTTGTAGAGGAACTTAACCCCTTCTTCCTTGGCGTTTTTCACCTCTTTGCGCGAACCCGGCATGTTGGCTTCGTCACGACGATAAGCACAGGTCACCGATTTGGCGCCCTGGCGAATCGAAGTCCGGTTACAGTCCATGGCCGTGTCGCCGCCACCCAGCACCACAATCTTTTTGCCCTTCATATCGACGAAATCTTCCGGCGACTTTTCAAAGCCCAGGTTGCGGTTGACGTTGGCAATCAGGAAGTCCAGCGCATCGTGCACGCCCGGCAGGTCTTCACCTGCAAAGCCACCTTTCATGTAGGTGTAGGTGCCCATGCCCATAAACACCGCGTCGTATTCGGCCAGCAGCTGTTCCATGCTGATGTCTTTACCGATTTCGGTATTGAGACGGAACTCGATACCCATGCCGGTAAAGACTTCGCGACGATGGCTCAGTACGGTCTTTTCCAGCTTGAACTCCGGAATGCCGAAGGTCAGCAGACCGCCGATTTCCGGGTTTTTGTCGAACACCACCGGGGTCACGCCGCCCCGCACCAGCACGTCGGCACAGCCCAGGCCAGCAGGGCCCGCGCCGATAATTGCCACACGTTTGCCGGTCGGTACGACTTTGGACATGTCCGGGCGCCAGCCCATGGCGAACGCGGTGTCGGTGATGTACTTCTCCACCGAGCCAATGGTCACCGCACCAAAACCGTCGTTAAGGGTGCAGGCACCCTCGCAGAGACGGTCTTGCGGGCACACCCGGCCACAGACTTCGGGCAGAGTGTTGGTCTGGTGCGACAGCTCGGCGGCGGCGAGGATATTGCCCTCGGCCACCAGCTTGAGCCAGTTGGGAATGAAGTTATGCACAGGGCATTTCCATTCACAGTACGGATTGCCGCAACCCAGGCAACGGTGGGCCTGCTCGGCCGACTGCTGGGGTTTGAAGGGTTCGTAGATTTCCACGAACTCTTTTTTGCGTTGACGTAACAGTTTCTTCTTCGGATCTTTGCGCCCGACATCGATGAACTGGAAGTCGTTACTCAGACGTTCAGCCATGGTTAAAACCTCATCAAACTTTTCAGGCGCATATCACTGCGGGTTGGCACGGATGCTGGAAAGCAACGATTTCAAGCTGGCAGCCTTGGGCTTGACCATCCAGAACCGACGCAGGTAGTCATCGAGGTTTTCCGAGAGGTTGCGACCCCACTCGCTGTTGGTTTCCTCAACGTATTCGTCCAGCACGTGTTGCAGATGATTGCGGTAGGCCTCCATCGCTTCGCCACTGATCCGCTGGATTTCCACCAGTTCGTGGTTAACCTTGTCGACGAACGTGTTGTCCTGATCCAGCACGTAGGCGAAACCACCGGTCATGCCCGAGCCGAAGTTGTAACCGGTTTTACCCAGCACGCAGACAAAACCGCCGGTCATGTATTCGCAGCAGTGATCGCCAGTGCCTTCCACCACGGTGTGGGCACCGGAGTTACGCACTGCGAAACGCTCGCCCGCCGTGCCAGCAGCAAACAGCTTGCCGCCGGTTGCGCCGTACAGGCAGGTGTTGCCGACAATGGCGCTGTCCTGGGTTTTGTAGACGCTGCCTGCAGGCGGCACGATAACCAACTTGCCGCCGGTCATGCCTTTGCCCACGTAGTCGTTGGCATCGCCTTGCAGATACATGTTCAAACCACCGGCGTTCCACACACCAAAGCTCTGACCGGCAGTGCCTTTGAAGCGGAAGGTGATCGGGGCCTTGGCCATGCCCTGGTTGCCGTGAGTACGGGCGATTTCGCCCGAGATACGGGCACCGATCGAACGGTCGCAGTTGCAGATGTCGAGGTCGAACTCGGCGCCGCTCATGTCGTTGATCGCCGAGCGTGCCATGTCGAGCATCTTCTCGGCCAGCAGCCCCTTGTCGAATGGCGGGTTGCGCTCTACCTGGCAGAACTGCGGCTTGTCGGCCGGGATATGGTCGCTGCCCAGCAGTGGCGTAAGGTCGAGGTTGTGCTGTTTGGCCGTCTCACCCTGGAGGATTTCCAGCAGGTCGGTACGCCCGATCAGCTCTTCGAGGGTGCGCACGCCCAGCTTGGCCAGCCACTCGCGGGTTTCTTCGGCCACGTAGGTGAAGAAGTTGACCACCATGTCGACGGTGCCGATGTAGTGATTTTTACGCAGCGATTCGTTTTGAGTCGCAACGCCGGTGGCGCAGTTGTTGAGGTGGCAAATACGCAGGTATTTGCAGCCCAGCGCGATCATCGGTGCAGTACCGAAGCCGAAGCTTTCAGCGCCCAGGATCGCCGCCTTGATCACGTCGAGGCCGGTTTTCAGGCCACCGTCGGTCTGAACCCTTACCTTGCCGCGCAGGTCGTTTCCGCGCAGGGTCTGGTGGGTTTCTGCCAGGCCCAGTTCCCACGGTGCGCCCGCGTACTTGATCGAGGTCAGCGGCGATGCACCGGTGCCGCCGTCATAGCCGGAGATGGTGATCAGGTCGGCATAGGCCTTGGCCACGCCTGCGGCGATGGTGCCTACACCTGCTTCAGCTACCAGCTTCACCGATACCAGCGCTTTCGGGTTGACCTGTTTGAGGTCAAAGATCAGCTGCGACAAGTCTTCGATGGAGTAGATGTCGTGGTGCGGCGGTGGCGAAATCAGGGTTACGCCGGGTACGGCGTAACGCAGCTTGGCGATCAGGCCGTTGACCTTGCCACCCGGCAGTTGCCCGCCCTCACCCGGCTTGGCGCCTTGGGCCACCTTGATTTGCAGCACTTCAGCGTTGACCAGGTATTCCGGGGTTACGCCGAAACGGCCCGTGGCCACTTGCTTGATTTTCGAGCTTTTGATGGTGCCGTAACGTGCCGGATCTTCGCCGCCTTCACCGGAGTTGGAGCGTGCGCCCAAGCGGTTCATGGCCTCGGCCAAGGCTTCGTGAGCCTCTGGCGACAGGGCGCCCAGGGAGATACCGGCCGAGTCGAAGCGCTTGAGGATCGAGTCCAGCGGTTCGATATCGTCAATGCACAGCGGTGTGTCGAGGGTCTTGACCTTGAACAGATCGCGGATCATCGACACCGGGCGCTTGTCGACCAGTGCGGTGTATTCCTTGAACTTGCTGTAGTCGCCCTGCTGCACAGCGGCTTGCAGGGTGGCCACCACGTCCGGGTTGTAAGCGTGGTATTCGCCACCGTGCACATACTTGAGCAGACCGCCTTGCTGGATCGGCTTGCGCGCACTCCAGGCTTCGGCAGCGAGCAATTTTTGCTCGGCTTCCAGGTCAACGAAACGAGCACCCTTGATGCGGCTTGGCACACCACGGAAGCTCAGTTCACAGATTTCTTCGGACAAGCCGATGGCTTCGAACAGCTGCGCACCGCGGTACGAAGCAATAGTCGAAATGCCCATCTTCGAGAGGATCTTGAGCAGGCCCTTGGTGATGCCTTTGCGGTAGTTCTTGAACACCTCATAGAGGTCGCCCAGCACTTCACCCGTACGGATCAGGTCACCCAGCACTTCGTAAGCCAGGAACGGGTACACCGCCGAGGCGCCGAAACCGATCAGCACGGCAAAGTGATGCGGGTCACGGGCGGTCGCGGTTTCGACCAGGATGTTGCTGTCGCAACGCAGGCCTTTTTCGGTGAGGCGATGGTGCACCGCGCCCACGGCCAGTGAGGCGTGAACCGGCAGCTTGCCCGGCGCGATATGACGGTCGCTCAGCACGATCTGGGTACGCCCAGCGCGTGCGGCTTCTTCGGCCTGGTCGGCGATATTGCGCACCGCGGCCTCAAGACCGACGCTCTCGTCGTAGTTGAGGTCGATGATCTGACGTTCAAAGCCCGGCAGGTCGAGGTTCATCAGCGAACGCCATTTGGCGGGCGAGATAACCGGCGAGCTGAGGATCACACGCGATGCGTGCTCCGGCGATTCCTGGAAGATGTTGCGCTCGGCACCGAGGCAGATCTCCAGCGACATGACGATGGCTTCCCGCAGCGGGTCGATCGGCGGGTTGGTAACCTGCGCGAACTGCTGGCGGAAGTAGTCGTACGGCGTGCGCACTCGCTGGGACAGCACGGCCATTGGCGTGTCATCACCCATCGAACCGACGGCCTCGTAACCTTGCTCGCCCAGCGGGCGCAGCACCTGGTCGCGCTCTTCGAACGTGACCTGGTACATCTTCATGTATTGCTTGAGCTGATCAACGTCGTAAAACGCCGAACCGTGGTCATTGTCATCGATGGTGGCCTGGATGCGCAGGGCATTCTTGCGCAGCCACTGCTTGTACGGGTGGCGCGACTTCAGGCGGTTGTCGATGGAGTCGGTGTCCAGTACCTGACCGGTTTCGGTGTCCACGGCCAGAATCTGGCCAGGGCCAACGCGGCCCTTGGCGATCACGTCTTCTGGCTTGTAGTCCCATACGCCGATTTCCGAGGCGATGGTGATATAGCCGTTGGTGGTCGTGACCCAGCGCGCCGGGCGCAGGCCGTTACGGTCGAGCAGGCAGACTGCGTATCGACCGTCGGTCATTACCACGCCCGCCGGGCCGTCCCACGGTTCCATGTGCATGGAGTTGTACTCATAGAACGCCCGCAGATCGGGGTCCATGGTTTCAACGTTCTGCCACGCCGGTGGAATCAGCATGCGCACGCCACGGAACAGGTCGATGCCGCCGGTGACCATCAGCTCAAGCATGTTGTCCATGCTGGAGGAGTCGGAACCTACGCGGTTAACCAGCGGGCCGAGCTCGTCGAGGTCGCCGATCAGGTCGTTGGCAAACTTGGTGCGACGGGCCTGGGCCCAGTTGCGGTTGCCGGTGATGGTGTTGATCTCGCCGTTGTGAGCGAGAAAGCGGAATGGCTGGGCCAGCGGCCATTTCGGCAGGGTGTTGGTGGAGAAGCGCTGGTGGAACACGCAGATCGCGGTTTGCAGACGCTCATCACTCAGGTCCGGATAAAAGGCGGTGAGGTCCGCCGGCATCATCAGGCCTTTATAAATAATGGTCTTGTGAGAAAAGCTGCAGATGTAGTGATCGCTGTCAGCTGCGTTGCTCACCGAAGAACGGCGGCGGGCGCTGAACAGTTTAATTGCCATGTCCTGATCGCTCAGGCCCTCACCTGCAATAAACACCTGTTCGATCTGCGGCAAACGCTCCAGTGCCAGACGCCCCAGGACGCTGGTATCGATCGGCACCTTGCGCCAGCCCACTAGTTGCAGGCCCGCCGCGAGGATCTCGCTGTTCATGTTGGCGCGGGCCGCTTCGGCCTTGATCGGGTCCTGGTTGAAAAACACCATGCCGACCGCGTATTGCTTGGGCAAATCGATGCCGAACTGTTCCTTGGCGGTTGCACGCAAGAACAGGTCAGGCTTTTGAATCAGCAGGCCACAACCGTCACCGGTCTTGCCGTCTGCGTTGATCCCACCGCGGTGGGTCATGCAGGTCAGGGCTTCAATGGCGGTTTGCAGAAGGGTATGACTGGGTTCGCCCTGCATATGGGCAATCAGGCCGAAACCACAGTTATCCTTGAATTCATCGGGGTGGTACAGACCTGCTTTCATAGACACTTTCTCACCAGGCTGCCCCAAAAAGGGGCAAATTTCTTTTAATTCAACCACTTGCTTCCCGCGCTGAACGTACGCCAGCTTGGCAGGGGCAAAAGGGTGGTCATTTTACACACCGTCACAAAGACCCACAAATTTAACGGCGATTAACCGTAAGTTCGTGTCGCATTTATGAAAGGTTTAAAGCGATTGCTCGTGCTAGTCAAAACATTTTTGATGTCGACTGCTGCGCGGCGCAGACACCACAAGGCACACGGCTTTGAAAGCCCGCATGCACAAGCAGGGATTTGATGTGCAAGAACGGCGACCTGGGTAAGGTCGCCGGATCATCAGCGAGCTGTAGCCAGCTCTTTTTGGACGCTGGCGACAGTGCGAGGCCAAGGTTTACCAGCCTGCGTCTTCGCTGGCAAGTTCTTGATAGCTGCAGTTGCTGCAGCATGGCTTGCGTAGTTGCCATAGGTGACAACGTACAGCGGCTTGCCATTCAAGGTTTTCTTGAAGTAACGAGCATCGCCACCCAGCTCTTTAGCGACATTTTGCGCAGACGCTTCAGAGCTGGTGCCGACGATCTGTACCACATAGTTGTTGGCCGGCTGGCTGGCATACCAGCTGCCGCCCGGTACGGCCTTGGCCAGGGTGACCGGTTTCTCGACCGGCTTGACCGCAGGCTTGGCTGCCGGGGCAGGAGCTGGTTTGGCGACCGGCGCAGGCTTGGCCGCAGCCACGGTTGGTGCTGGCGTTGGCGCCGGAGCTGGACGCGCTGCTGCCACAGGTGCAGGGCCCGATGGCACGCCTACCGGAGGCGCGGTGGTGGTTACGGTCGGAGGTGAAGCGACGCCACCGTCTACCGCAGGCACACCGCCATCGTCGCCTTCAGCGATACCACCGGCGGCTTCAGCCAGCGGGCCGCGCATGACCGGCTGCGATTGCCCTACCAGCGGCAACGGCATCGGCTGCGAAGAACCGGCAAAGTCCACCGACGGCTGACCACCGCTGTTCGGCGCGGCCTGGCCCAATTGTGTCTGCTCAGTACCCGGCGCCGTAGGCGCCTTGCTGCGACCCGGAATCAGAACGGCAGCAGCGACGGCCACTACCACTACTGCACCAATGGCCAATACGTGTTTCTTCGGCATCTTGAACCCCATACTTGGACGCTTGACCGCGGAGCGGCTGGCAATCATGGCTTCGATCATTGCATCGCGGGCGACCTGGTTGATAATCCCGGGCCAGCCTTCGGAGCTCTCGTGTATATCTGAGATCTGCTGCGCGCTAAAGAGTTCGATTCCGGCACCGGCACCTTCAAGGCGCTGCGCCAGATATTCGCGAGTCTCCTCGAGGGTGTAAGGCTGCAGGTCGATCACATGGAAGCGCTCTTCATCAGCGCTCAGCTCTTCAAGCCCGGCAACCATTGACGGCTCACCGAACAGGAACACATGCGGGCGGCCTTCAGGCGAACCCGCCGCCAGCGCCAGCAAGGCTTGCAGCGCAGACTCGTCGAGTTGCTCGGCATCATCGACCAGCAAGTAGACTTCCTGCCCGGTCAGCGCCAACTGCACCACCTGGGCCAGAATGGAACCGACATCCGGGCGCGCCACATTCAGCGTCTGCGCCACTTGTTGCAGGATACCGGCGGCATTGCCAGCCCCTCGCGCCGAAACCACGACACTCTGTACCGACTGTTTGTTGGTGCTCGCGACCAGCGCCTGGCGCAGCAGGGTCTTGCCGCTGCCCTCAGGCCCGGTTACTACCAGCAGCAACTGGCTGTAGCGGGCAAGGTGATGCAACTGCCCCAGCACCGGCTTGCGCTGGGCCGGGAAAAACTTGAAGCCCGGGACCCGAGGTGCAAAGGGGTCGTGGTTGAGCTGGAAGTGACCGAGGAACGCCTCGTCGGCATGCAAACTAGTCATCGGGATCTTATTAACCTTTAAGCTGAGCCAGCGCGCGGTAATCCGCACCCAGCGTGGCTTGGAGAACCTCGTGTGGATAATCGTCAGTCACTGTGGCTTCGCCCATGCGGCGCAACAGCACCAGGCGCATACGACCGTCGATCACTTTTTTATCAACTGCCATGTGTTGCATAAAGTCGGCCGGGGTCATTTCAACTGGCGGCACCACCGGCAGGCCAGCGCGCTGAAAGATGCGGATACCGCGATCACGCTCTGCATCGCTGATCCAGCCCAGGCGGGCGGACATTTCCAGCGCCATCACGGTGCCTGCGGCGACCGCCTCACCATGCAGCCACACGCCGTAGCCCATGTGGGTTTCGATGGCATGACCAAAGGTATGGCCGAGGTTGAGGGTGGCACGCACACCCGACTCACGTTCATCGGCACCCACCACTTCGGCCTTGGCCGCACACGAACGCTGGATCGCGGCAGTCAGGGCAACCTGGTCCAGCGCGCGCAGTGCGTCCATGTTCTCTTCAAGCCAGGTCAGGAACGGCTCATCGCAGATCAGGCCGTACTTGATGACCTCGGCCAGCCCTGCGGACAATTCGCGGGCAGGCAAGGTGTTGAGGGTCTGGGTATCGATCAGCACCAGGTTGGGCTGATAGAACGCGCCGACCATGTTCTTGCCCAGCGGGTGGTTGATCCCGGTTTTGCCGCCTACCGATGAATCGACCTGGGACAGCAAGGTGGTCGGCACCTGGATAAAGTCGACACCGCGCTGGTAGCAGGCGGCAGCGAAACCAGCCATGTCACCCACCACACCGCCACCCAGGGCAATCACCGTGGTGCGCCGATCGTGACGAGCAGTCAGCAGGCCATCAAAAATCAGCTGCAGGGTTTCCCAGTTTTTGAACGATTCGCCGTCGGGCAGGATAATCGGCACCACCGAAAACTGCGCCAGGCTGCGGGTCAGCCGTTCTAGATAAAGTGGCGCGACCGTTTCGTTGGTCACAATTGCCACTTGGCGACCGGCAATGTGCGGGGCCAGCAACTGCGGCTGATCCAACAAACCTTCGCCAATATGAATCGGGTAGCTACGCTCGCCTAGATCAACCTTCACTGTCTGCATGAATCCCCGCGTTGAAACAGAGCATCAGCGCTCTGCCTCACAATTATCAAGTGATGACATACCGTAAAATGCATGCCCGGCGCCGAGGATAGCGCATTTCTTAGCGCACTTTAATGGCCTCCACTGTGCCTTGTAGTCGCTGCCGAGTGACGAGGCTGCGATCGGGCGCGAAGCAATCGCAAATGGGATACTGCGCTGTCTGATTTTACGACGACTTCGCCGCCGATCGCAGCCTCGTCCCTCGTCAGCGACTACCGGGGAGGAAGCTGCGCCAGACGCTCGAGAATATCCAGGACCACCATACGCGGTGGCCGCTCATCGGTTTCAACCACCACGTCGGCGATTTCTCGATAAAGCGGATCGCGGATGGCCAACAGGTCGCGCAGGATTTTTTCCGGGTTGGCGTTGCGCAGCAGCGGCCGGTTGCGATCCCGTGAGGTACGCGCGACCTGCTGCTCGATGGAAGCATGCAGGTACACCACCCGTCCGCCGTTGCGCAGCGCCTGCCGGTTTTCCGGGCGCATGACCGCGCCGCCACCGGTCGCCAGGACTATGCCATTTTCATGGCACAGCTCGACAATCATGGCTGTCTCACGATCGCGAAAGCCAGGCTCACCTTCTTTATCGAAGATCCACGGGATATTGGCACCCGTGCGCACTTCAATTTCCTTATCGGAATCTTTGAACGGCAGGTGCAGCTCTTTGGCCAGCAAACGTCCGATGGTGCTTTTTCCAGCCCCCATTGGCCCAACAAGAATCAAATTTCGCACAGAATCAATGACTCACAGCAATCGCCTGGTTGTTCATGATACGCGGAGTCAGGAACACCAGCAGTTCGGATTTTTTTTCCAGGACAACGTCTCTATGGAAAAGTCGGCCAACATACGGCAGATCGCCTAAAAATGGCACTTTATCTACCACTTTGCTTTGAGTTTTTGAGAACACCCCCCCAATCACGATGGTTTCACCGTCCCTGACCAGCACCTTGGCCCGGACTTCATTCTTCTTGATGGGCGGCACATCCTGCAATCTGCTCATGTAATCAGGCTCATCCTTGGTCACCACAACGGCCATGATGACGCTATTGTCCGGGGTGATTTGCGGCGTCACTTCCAGCGACAACGATGCCTCCTTGAACGAAACGGATGTGGCCCCGGTTTTGCTGGCCTGCTGATAGGGAATTTGCGTGCCTTTCAGGATTTTGGCGGTTTCCTTGTCCGCAGTTACCACTTTGGGCTGGGAGATGATTTCGCCATTGCCGGTTTTTTCCATGGCCGTCAGCTCCAGGTCCAGCAACACATTGTTGGTGATGAAGGCGATGCCCAGCCCGGAGGTATTTCGCGAAACCCCCAAGTCAACAAAGGGCGCGCTCGCGTTGCCTGGCGCTGCCCCGGACGCCGCAGGCTGGGTGATACCCCCGGCCTTCCAGAGCCCCCCATTGTTTAGCGCTCCGCCCCAACGAACACCCAGGCTTTTTTCGAAGTCCACACCCGCCTCGACAATCCAGGCCTCAATCATCACCTGACGCACCGGCACATCCAGTTGTGCCACGATGCGCCGGAGCTCTTCCAGCCGCTCACTCGATTCAAAGGCAATAATATTATTGGTGCGCTCATCCACTGTGATCGTGCCCTCCCCCTCGATACCGGACTGAGCGCCGGTCACTGACTGGAACAGCATGACAATATCTGCCGCCCTGGCGTAATTGACCTGCACCAGCTCCCGGCGCAAAGGCGCAGGCTCTGGACGCTCGCGGGCCGCGAGTTCCTCCTGGGGTGCGATCAACAGCACATTGCCTTCAAGGCGCTTGCCCAACCCCTTGCTTTTAAGCACCAGATCCAGAGCATGATCCCAGGGCACATCCTGCAAACTGAGGGTTATGCTGCCCTTCACAGCGTCGCTGACCATCAGGTTGAACCCGGTGAAATCCGCCAGCGATTGCAGCACCGTGCGCACTTCAAGGTTCTGAACATTCAGGGACATGGGTTCGCCAACGTACCGTGGGCTTGTTATTGATGATGGGGCGGCCTGTGCAACCGTCAGCGCTGACTGCGGATTCAGCGCACTCCATAGCGCCAGTACGCAGACCGGTGAAATCCTTTTCATGGTGTTTATCCGTTAAGACTGTTGTTTTAGAGGGATCGTCAGGGACCTTTCCAGCCAACCGCCCCGACCATCGGAAATCAGTTCAAATACTTCAATCTGTTGCGCTTCAATCGAAGCGATTTGACCGTTGTTGCGCCCCAGGTAATCCCCCACTTTCAAGCGGTGAATAACCCCATTGGCTCGCAGCAAGGCGTTTGTTTGAAGCTCATTGGACAACGTGCCGACCATTTCGAACTGCTCCAGGGCGAAGCCTTCCAGAAACTGCCGGGGCCGCTCAGCGTCCAGCTCATCACCGGCAAGGCTGACCTGCCAACCGCCACCCCCATGCCCCGCCACGGTTTGAAAAGGGTTGCGCAATGCCATCGCGCCGTACGTAAACGCAGGCACTGGCGCAGCCTCAAGAGAAGGAACAGGAACTATCGGGGGGCTTGCATGCAACTGTGTGGCCTGCAAATAATTTTGCAGCTCAACAGTGCTCTGCGGGCTCTCACATCCCGCGAGGCAGGCCAGCAATGCGGCACCAAACAGTCGAGAGCAAACAGTCATGGGATCAGTCCTTGATCGTGGGTGCGGTAAGCCTTTGCCAGCAATGTCATGCGCAGCTGACCGTCACCGGAGCCGTTGATCGGTACAAGTGTGACGTCATGCAAGGTGACCATGCGCGGCAGGCTGGCGATGGCGCTGACGAACAGGCCAAGCTCGTGATAGCCCCCGACCAGGGTCATATGCAGTGGCAGCTCGGCATAAAACGTTTGCAGGACTTCGGGCAGCCACTGAATGTGCTCGACCAGCAAACCATTGCCGTGGCCCAACCGAGAAACCTCTTCAAGCAATTCGGGCACTTGTGCCTGAGCGGGTATTTGTTCGAGCAACGAACTGAACGCGGCTTCCAGCCCATGCATTTGCCTGACATAGACATCCAGGTCGGCAACCTGTGCGGCCCTGGACTCAAACTCTGCTTTTAGCGTGGCTTGAGCCTCGTGCAACTGTTGCAGCCTTGCAGCAGGCGCTTGAAGCAGCAGTGCATAACCCAGCGCCAGCAGCAAGGCCGACCACGCCAGAGCCACGGTTGCTTTGCGGGCTGGCGACCAGGCCCCGGAGTGGCGGGGGTCCAATTCCTGCAGATCGAAACTGCGCAGGCTCGCGAGCCAATGAGCAACCATTACAACGCCCCCCCGGCGGGAGTATGCCGGGCTTCGCGCACGGTCATCTGAAACAGTCGTTCCTGCCCGCCAACATGAGCCGGGTCTGCCTTGACGTCATTGAGCTCCGGCGCTTCCAGCCAGTGCGAAGCATCCAGATTTCGCATCAGCTGGGCGACCAGGTTGTTGGACTGAGCAACTCCCGTGATAACAATGGTGCCCTCAGTCATTTTTACGTCGGTGAAATACACACCCTCCGGCAGGCTGCGCGCCAACTGTTCCAGAATAATCCCGCTGCTCGACCGACTGCTCTGCAGCGCTCCTATTGTTTGCATGCGCTCAAGCACTTGCTCGCGGCGCACCTTCAACTGATCAATTTGCTCAGCACGCCCATCCAGCTGGAACGTGGCGCTGCGGATCAGATCATTGCGCTCCAGCTGCTGCTCTACCAAGGTATCGATAAAGTGGTCTGCTGCAAAAAGCCCGCTCACCGCCAGCAAAGTCAGAACCATCAACACCATTAAAAAACGCTTGCGCCGCTTTTCACGCAATAAAGCGCGCCAGGGCAGCAAATTGATTCTCGCCATTAATCAAACCCCCTCAAGGCCAGGCCGCAGGCAGTCAACAACACAGGAGCATCGCAAAGCAAGGCCTCAGGGTGGAGTGCGGGCTCAAGGTCCATGTGCAAAAAGGGGTTGGCAATGCGTGTCGGCGTACCAAGACGGGATTCAATCCAGGGAGCCAGCCCCGCAACCACTGCTGCCTCGCCTGCCAATACGATCATGCCGACTCGCCCATCGACACCGGACTCGACACACAGCCTAAGCTCGCGCTCAAGATGCTCAACAACCAGGGTCTTGAAGGCCCCTGCAGTGGCTTGCCCGAAGAGCAACTCCCGGGAGTGGATAACCTGGCCCTGCTGCACAATGCTCAACAAGGTCGTATGAGGGGCAACGTCGACCACCGCTACTGCTCCGCTCACTGACAGGCCTGCGGTCATTGCCTCAACGCCCCGCGCCAGAGCATGAGCCTGCACGGCAACCACTTGCGGGATCAGTCCGGCACCGCTCAAGACCGCGCGATACCACTCCAGGGCTTCCTGTCGGCACGCCACCATCAGCACGCTGACTCGCCCGGGATGGCTCGGCACGTGGCCTTGAACCTCGAAATCCAGCGCCAGATCATCCAGCGCATAAGGGACGTACTGCTCCGCTTCAAGCCGCACATGAAGCTCCAGCTCGACTTCGCTCAAGCCCGCCTCCACCTCAAGGGTTTTGCAGATAACCTGCCCGTCGGGCATCGCGATCACCGCATCACGCGCCACCGCCGCCGCCTTTTCCAGTGCTCTTAGCAGTATCGGGACGACACTTTTGGCCTCTGCGCCGGTCTGATCATCCATCAGCCCGGCTGGCAGTGTTTCCATGGCATAGCCCTGGAGCTTGAACCGGCCCTGTGAACGGCTCAGCTCGACGAGCCTGATCGCTTGCTGGTTGATTTCGATACCGACGCAGCGCTGGCGTGTTTGAGGAAATAATCCGGGCACCTTTGTTTTCCCTAATGCAATCCGTAACTTACGGAGGGTAAAAAATGAGATCCGTGCAAAACCTGTTCTGACATGCGGCTCATGACGTTCATGAGCGAAAAATGCTTATAATGCCGGGCGTTTTTTCCGTATCGTCGACCCGGCGCCACTGCGCACTACCGTGACGTGCAAACCCATTTCTTGATCTGGAAATCCAAAAGCCTTGATTCGTCTGCTGAAGTTTTTCGGGTGGTCTTTCGTTGCCGTGTTCTGCGGGCTATTGCTCGTGTTGAGTGGCGCGTTTCTCTATCTTAGTCCTGGCTTGCCGTCCGTAGAGTCGTTGAGAAGCATCCAGTTGCAGATTCCTTTGCGGGTCTACACCAGCGACGGAAAATTGATCGCAGAGTTTGGCGAAATGCGCCGCTCACCGATCAAGTTCGCCGACATTCCGCCCAATTTCATCAATGCCCTGCTTTCTGCAGAAGATGACAATTTCGCCAATCACTACGGGGTTGACCCCAGCAGCCTGATGCGTGCCGCTACCCAACTGGTAAAAAGCGGACACATACAATCCGGCGGCAGCACCATCACCATGCAGGTGGCGAAGAACTATTTCCTCTCCAGCGAGCGCAGCTTCTCGCGTAAAACCAACGAAATCCTGTTGGCCCTGGAGATCGAGCGCGAGCTGACCAAGGACGAAATCCTTGAGCTGTATGTGAACAAGATCTACCTGGGCAACCGCGCTTACGGTATCGAGTCGGCGGCGCAGGTTTACTACGGCAAATCGATTCGCGACCTGAGCCTGGCGCAAATGGCGATGATCGCCGGTCTGCCCAAGGCTCCTTCACGCTTTAACCCGCTGGCCAACCCGGTGCGCAGCAAAGAGCGCCGCGACTGGATCCTGGGCCGCATGTACAAGCTGGGCAAGATTGACCAGGCCAGCTACGAAGCCGCCATCGCCGAGCCTGTAAACGCCAGCTACCACGTGCCTACTCCGGAAGTGAGCGCGCCTTATATCGCTGAAATGGCCCGCGCCGAAATGGTCGGCCGCTACGGCAGCGAGGCTTACACCGAAGGTTTCCGCGTGACTACAACAGTGCCAAGCGACCTTCAGGAACTGGCCAACACCGCCGTTCACGAAGGCCTGATCGCCTATGACCAGCGCCACGGCTATCGCGGCCCCGAGTCGCGCCTGCCGGGCAAGACCCTGGCCGTATGGACTCAGGAACTGGCCAAGCAACGGGCAATCAGCGGCCTTGAACCGGCGATCGTGACCCAGGTCGACAAGGACGGCCTGCAAGTGCTCACCCGTACCGGCGAAGCTCATGTTTCGTGGAACACCATGAAATGGGCACGCAAGTTTCTCAATACCAACAGCATGGGCCCGATGCCCAAACAGCCTTCGGATGTGGCGCAAGTCGGCGACCTGATTCGCGTACAACCGCAAACCGATGGCAGTTACAAATTCAGCCAGGTGCCCACCGTTCAAGGTGCACTGGTATCGCTGGACCCGGACAACGGCGCCATTCGTTCGCTGGTGGGTGGCTTCGCCTTCGAGCAGAGCAACTACAACCGTGCGATGCAGGCCAAGCGCCAACCCGGTTCAAGCTTCAAACCGTTCATTTACAGCGCCGCACTGGATAACGGCTATACCGCCGCTACCCTGGTAAACGACGCGCCGATCGTGTTTGTCGACGAGTACCTGGACAAGGTCTGGCGCCCTAAAAACGACACCAACACCTTCCTCGGCCCGATCCGTGTGCGTGAAGCGCTGTACAAGTCGCGCAACCTGGTCTCGATCCGCCTGCTGCAAAGCCTGGGTGTTGACCGTACCGTCGACTACATCAGCAAGTTCGGCTTCAACAAGCAGGACCTGCCGCGCAACCTGTCGCTGGCTCTGGGTACTGCAACCCTGACGCCAATGGAAATCGCCACCGGCTGGAGCACCTTTGCCAACGGCGGTTACAAAATCACGCCATACCTGATCGACAAGATCGAAAGCCGCAACGGCGAGACCCTGTTCGTGGCCAACCCGCCAAGCGTGCCCAAAGACGCAAGCAAAGACGTGCCACCAGAAGCTGCAGCGCTGACCATCGACACCATCAACGCCGCCCCCGGCTTGCCAACTGTCGAAACGCAGGCCGTGGCCGAGCGCATTGTTGACGGGCGCACGACTTACATCCTCACCAGCATGCTGCAGGACGTCATCAAGCTCGGCACCGGCCGCCGCGCCCTGGCACTGGGGCGCACGGACCTTGCAGGTAAAACCGGTACGACCAACGAATCCAAGGATGCGTGGTTCTCCGGCTACAACGCCGACTATGTGACCACGGTATGGACCGGTTTCGATCAGCCCGAAAGCCTCGGCCGTCGCGAATACGGTGGTACCGTCGCCCTGCCGATCTGGATGACTTATATGGGTGGAGCACTTAAAGGCAAGCCTGCCCACACCCAGCCTGAGCCAGAAGGCATACTCAGCTTGCGGATCGACCCGTCGAGTGGCCGTATCGCCTCCCCAGGCACGCCTGGCGCCTACTTTGAACTGTTCAAGAGCGAAGACACACCGCCAACCAACAGCGAATTGGGCAACAACGTAGCGCCGGGCAGCCCGCTGCCGGCGGATGACGGCGCACCGATCGACCTTTTCTGATGTTCCGGGCGACAAGCGCGGTACGCTTGTCGCTCTCCTCTCAGGCAAGCATATGGCCCTGGGACAGACCGGCGTCGAGCAACTCGTCGACCGGCGCCATGGCCAGCCGATCAATCCGGATGCTTTCGCTATGAGCTTCCCAGCGCACCAGGCTTTGAGCCAGGACCTCAGGATCCAACGCACATCGCCCATAGACATCTGCCTGACTGGGCACTCTGAATCGCAGCTTATATAACTGCATGCGAGTCTTGTGGACATTGCTCATCTCGCGCATCAGCAGGTTCATGGTCCGTACCTGCGCCTCGAAACTGCTGCCCGTACGCGCCATTTCCTCACGGTATTTAACCCGTAGCTGTTGCGCGAGATATTCAAGGGCCTGATCCACAAACAGCACTTCACGCTCTGTCACCAACGAGCGTCGATCCTTCTGTGCTTGCTGGCTGCGACGCAAGACAGCCCAACAGCTCGGGATATAACTGTCGACCATAAACTGCTGGCCAATATCAACCAGCTGTTCCAAAGGCCCATCAAGTTCTGGCACAGCACTTTTCTGCTCAAATACCGCATGGTTGAGCGCGTGCTGGGTGACGGTATCGCTTAGCGGCCCCCACAGCACATGGGACACCTGCCCTTGGGCAAACTCCACAGGCATAAAATGGCGCAAGGTGCCGTGATGCCGATATGGCTCACCGAGCAAATTACTCAGGCCCGCCACAAACACCCCAAACCCTGCTGGCACGTTAGTAAATGCCAGCAACGCCCCTGCACCATAAGCAGACAGCCGTGTATTCATCCAGCTCCCCGGCACACTGGGGATCGGGTCGTTATGATTAACCATGCGCTGATGCACCAACCCCTGCGCAGCCCTGACAAACGTCGCGTCTGCTGCACGGGGAGCACCATAGGTATAGAGCTGCACCTCACACGGCCGCCGCAGGCGCAGCATTTGCGCCAGGATCAAGGCAACGGCACCGCCCAGGCTGTGGCCGCAGATCAGTACTGGCTGCCCGGCATGGAATTTATCCATATACGATTCGGCCAACTCACAAGCCTGCCTGGCTGCTTGGTAAAACCCACGGTGCACATTGCCCTCGCCTTCTTCAAATGGCACTTGAAGGGCATCAACATTGCGCAAAAAATCTGACCACAAACAGGTGCTACGAACAGCAATCACCATGATTTCGCTGTTATGGGTTACGAAGGTTTGTACTTCAGAGCCTTCGTGCCCAAAACCTATGTCGTCACGAAAATGAACAGTGGCCGGGGTCTCCTGAGCGGCTCCTGCATGCGGATCATTGGCCGGGTACAACACAGGGTCAAACGGCACAATTTCCAGACGCCTTGAATACGGCACATCTTCATACAAGGGGTACCAGGATTTTGTCTGCTCGGGACTCACCTGCCAGTCCCCCATGCTCAGTTCTACACTTGGGTTTACCACCTGCAACTTGTCTGGTGAATGACGAAAGGGGCAATGACTCAGCGTCGCCAGCAATGCCAATTGGTAAAGGTTGAGCGCACAGAACCGGGGGTCGGTTGACAGCAGCGGGCTCAGGGCTCGCAAAGGGCGAACCTCTAGCACTGTATGACGGCCACTGGCCAGGGTTAGACCAAGTGGGCTGCAGTTTGGCGGATAAGGGCAATCAACTACTGGAGGCAAGTGCGCAACATGCGCTACCAGATGCCGCACTTCAACCTGGTAGTAGTCAGAACCGGTGTCGATATGGGCCGGTTTGCCTTGTGTGCGCTCACCACATTTATTGAGATATCGAGTGCTCTCGGCCCGAACCTGAAGTTCGGTAATTTGAAGGGGGTAGTGCTTGCGATCCATTAACTGCGAGTACACGCCAAGTCTACGGTCATGTGCTTGCCTGAACATCACGGCAACAGGCCCGACAATACGCGTGCTCGCGTTGCCGGCTCCAGTTGCATCCAGATAACCACAGTGTACTTGCCCCTCCCGATCGACAAGTTCATAGGCCAACCCGCCATAGGGCTCTCCTGCGCCATGCTCATCCAGAAGCTGAAAGCTGGTGCGACTATAACGGTGTTGGCGCAAGGGTTTGAACATCCATGATTCCTAAATAAAGAGGGCTCACTTCTGAACAAAGTCCCCCTCAGAACAAAGGAGTGACGCTAACGGACAACAGCCAGGATAAATGTAGGACAATTCTTATTATTGAAATGGATTTATCCTGTTCTTTACTGACTGTTTCAATAAACTCACCTACAGAAACCAAAAAAGCCCCGGCGCTGTTCAGCGCCGGGGCTTTTGTCATGACGCTATACAGCCTTAGCCGTTGAAGACGTCATCCACGCTTTTGAGCGGGTAGTTTTTCGGGTACGGCAGGGTTGCCACACCGGTCTCGATAGCGGCTTTAGCCACGGCATCGGAGATCAGGGTGATCAGGCGCTTGTCCATTGGTTTCGGGATGATGTATTCACGACCGAATTCCAGCTTGATGCCACCGTAGGCGTCGCACACTTCTTGTGGCACTGGCAGTTTGGCCAGTTCACGCAAAGCGTTGGCCGCTGCGATTTTCATTTCTTCGTTGATGCGCTTGGCACGAACGTCCAGAGCACCGCGGAAGATGAACGGGAAGCCCAGCACGTTGTTGACCTGGTTCGGGTAGTCCGAACGGCCAGTGGCCATGATCACGTCGTTACGGGTGGCGTGAGCCAGTTCCGGGGCGATTTCCGGATCCGGGTTCGAGCATGCGAACACGATCGGGTTAGGCGCCATGCGCAGCAGGTTCTCAGCGCTCAGCAGGTTCGGGCCCGACAGGCCAACGAACACGTCTGCGCCGTCCATGGCGTCAGCCAGGGTGCGCTTCTCGGTAGCGTGGGCAAATGCCGACTTGTACTGGTTCAGGTCGTCACGACCGGAGTGAATCACGCCAGTACGGTCGACCATGTAGATGTTTTCGATGGTTGCGCCCATGCTCACCAGCAACTTCATGCAGGAGATGGCTGCAGCACCGGCACCCAGGCAAACGATCTTGGCGTCAGCCAGGGTTTTGCCAGCGATTTCCAGGGCGTTGATCATGCCAGCCGCGGTCACGATAGCGGTGCCGTGCTGGTCATCGTGGAATACAGGGATATCGCACTGCTCGATCAGAGCACGTTCGATCTCAAAGCACTCAGGTGCCTTGATGTCTTCGAGGTTGATGCCGCCGAAGGTAATGGAGATGCGTTTTACGGTGTCGATGAAAGCCTGTGGGCTCTCGGAATCGACTTCGATATCGAAAACATCGATACCGGCAAAGCGTTTGAACAACACGCCTTTGCCTTCCATAACAGGCTTGGAGGCCAATGGGCCGAGGTTACCCAGGCCAAGAATAGCGGTGCCATCGGAAATCACGGCTACCAGGTTGCCTTTGCCAGTGTATTTGTAGGCAAGTTCAGGATCGCGGGCGATTTCGCGTACTGGTTCGGCTACACCCGGGCTGTATGCCAGCGCTAGATCGCGGGCAGTAGCGGTAGGTTTGGTAAGCTCGACACTCAGTTTGCCTGGACGTGGCTGGGCATGGTATTCGAGAGCGGCGGTTTTCAAATCAGACATGTGGGCATTCCGCTTTTTTTGCTGTTGGACAGACGAATCGCCGAGCATACTCGCCTCGCAAAGTCCCGACAAGACTGACCAGTCAGCAGTGTCAAGGGCTTTACCTTACGACTTTGGCCCAAGAGCCACGCCCCACAAGGGCTAGAGTGTTCACAATCTTCATTTAAAATTGTCTACAATTTTTACTTCGCAGCGACTTTCAGCATCCCCGGATGAGTCAAAGGCAACATCCAGCGCGCTTGTCCGACCTGCAAACCTCCACGGCGTGAGCGATCCAGTACCCAGCCTCTGGCCTCGACTTTCGCACCTTGCAGACTGGCGAGCTGCTTTTGATTGAAGCTGGCCAGATGCTTGGGGGCAATGTGTAATACCAGGCCACCTTGCAGGTCGATCCAGAGCCCGCCCTGATTACGCAGGACTTTACTGACTTTGCCACCCACCAGCGCGAAACCCGAGCGGCGTATTTGTTGTGGCGCCAGCACCGGCGACTGCCGCCAAAGCCCCAGGCGAGCCTTGCGCGCACTGCGCTCAGCGGCTTGCTGACAGTCAAGCAGCGCCACATTCGGCGCGATTGCCACCTGAAACCCCAGGCCGTCAGCCAGCAATCGGGCCTCAAGGTTACTGCCATCGGCACCAAACACATGGGCCAGAGTGCGGCCATAACGATCCCTGGGCTGCTTGCCCACCAGCAGCCCGACACGACCATCGCTCTGCGCCACCAGTGTTTGCAGGCGCTTGCGCGCGGCGTCGGCAAAGGGCTCGGCGGGCTTACCCTGCTTGCCGGTCTCCGGAGTATTGATGCCGATCATGCGCACACTGCGCCCGTCCTTGAGGCGTAGCGTATCGCCATCGGACACCCGCGCCACCGTAGCGTACGACAGCATGCCCGGGGCCGGGCAAAGCGGCGCGGCCGAGGCGCTGCCCAGCCAAATCGCAGGCACAAAAAAGGCGCCCGCAAGGGACGCCTTTTTCAATAACCTGACCAGACCAAAAAGCCTGCTCAAGGTCATCAGCCTTACTCGGCTGCTTTTTCTGCTTCTGCTGCTGGAGCTGCTGCTTTAGCGCCGAAAGCACCAAAACGAGTCTTGAAGCGATCAACACGACCGCCAATGTCCAGAGTCTTCTGCTTACCGGTGTAGAACGGGTGGCACTCGTTGCATACGTCAGTGCCCAGTGGCTTGCACAGGTTCGAACGAGTTTCGAACTTGTTGCCGCAGCTGCAAGTTACCAGGATTGTTTCGTATGCTGGATGGATATCGGCTTTCATGGGGTATTCCTCTAGCGTGCCGCCACTCAACACCATTGTTGAATACCGCACGTAAAATTAGGGCGCCGATAATACCAGACCTTTGCATTGACGCAAGCGGCCAAGCATGCTCCACCCAAAATCATTCATCTTTCAGTACCCGGCCTTTTAGTCCCGAAGGGCTTTGTCTGCTAGGCTCCGGGCCATCTTTGCCGTTCATCACTTGAGAGCCCCGCGTGCCCGACGCCATTTTGCGCCTTGCCCTGCCTTCCCCCTTGCGCCGCCTGTTTGATTACCGGGCGCCTGCCGGCGTGCTGCGCAGTCAGTTACAGCCCGGCATGCGCCTGCGGGTGCCGTTCGGACGGCGCGAGATGATCGGTATTCTGGTCGAAGTGGTCGATCACAGCGAAGTACCAGCCGACAAGCTCAAGCCCGCCATCGCCCTGCTCGACGCAACCCCACCGCTGCCGGCTTCTTTATTCAAGCTGTGCCTGTGGACCTCGCAGTATTACCAGCACAGCCTGGGCGACACCCTCAGCTGGGCGCTGCCGGTGTTGCTGCGCCAGGGCGAACTGGCCGAAACACGTCAGGAGCGGTTCTGGCAAATTGCCCCCGGTGCCCGCCTTGACGACCCCCGTGTAGCCCGTGCACCGCGTCAGCGTGAAGCCCTGGCCACCCTCGCCCAGCACCCCCACGGCGTGGCGCATCAACTGTTAAGCAAGTTGATGCTGAGCAAGGACAGCCTCGACCTGCTGCTGGCCAAAGAGCTGGTGACTGTCGAGATCCGCCGCCACGCGCCCAGTGAGCGCCATGAACATTGGCTGGCCCAGCCCGAGTTGCCGCTCAATAACGAGCAACGCGCGGCCTACGAAGCTATTCGCGCAGGCTTTGATCACTTCCATGCCTTCTTGCTGGCCGGGGTCACCGGCAGCGGCAAGACCGAAGTGTATTTGCAACTGATCCGCGAAACCCTCCAGGCCGGCAAGCAGGCGCTGGTGTTAATCCCGGAGATCAACCTGGGCCCGCAAACGCTGGCCCGCTTTGAGCAGCGCTTCAATGCCCGTATCGCCCTGGTGCATTCGGCGGTCAATGACCGCGAACGCCTGGAAAGCTGGCTGGCGGCACGGGATGGCGAAGCCGACATTATTATCGGCACCCGCTCGGCGCTGTTCACCCCGATGAAAAACCCGGGGCTGATCATTATCGACGAAGAGCACGACGGCTCTTATAAACAGCAGGAAGGTTTGCGCTATCACGCCCGCGACCTGGCACTGGTACGAGCCCGGCAGGAAAACATCCCGATCGTGCTTGGCTCCGCGACACCTTCACTCGAAAGCCTGCACAACGCCTACACCGGCCGATACGGTTTGCTGCGCCTGAACGAGCGCGCGGGCGGTGCCAAACAACCCCGTTTCCTGCGCCTGGATGTAAAAAGCCGTCCGCTGGACAGCGGCATCTCCGGGCCAATGCAACAAGCCATCGGCCAGACCCTCGCGGCTGGCCAACAAGTATTGGTGTTCCTCAACCGCCGCGGCTTTGCCCCTACGCTGCTGTGTCATGACTGTGGCTGGATGTCGGAGTGCCAGCGTTGCGATGCGCGCATGACCGTTCATCAGCGCTCCGGCGAGCTGCGCTGCCATCACTGCGGCTATGTCGAGCGCGTGCCGCGCAACTGCCCGCAATGTGGCAAGGTTGATTTGCGCCCCGTGGGTGCAGGCACTGAACGCGCCGAAGAGCGGCTAGGGATTTTGTTCCCTGACTACCCGGTACTGCGGGTCGATCGCGACAGCACCTCACGCAAGGATGCAATGAACCAGCTGTTTGCCACGATTCAAAAGGGCCAGCCATGCATTTTGATCGGCACACAAATGCTCGCCAAAGGCCATCACTTCCCCCGGGTCACACTGGTCTCGATTCTGGATGCCGATGGCGGCCTGTTTTCCGGTGATTTCCGCGCCAGCGAGCGCATGGCCCAGTTGATCGTGCAGGTCGCAGGCCGTGCTGGTCGGGCTGAAGAGCCGGGCAAGGTGATTATCCAGACCCACCTGGCCGACCATCCGTTGCTGATCCAGCTGACCGAGCAGGGTTACTTCGCCTTCGCCGAACAGGCCCTGAGCGAGCGCCGGGCTGCGGGGTTGCCGCCTTTCGCCCATTTGGCCCTGCTGCGCGCCGAAGCCCATAAACCCGGGCAAGCGGAAGGTTTTCTGGATGAGGCCTGCAGCGAAGCCGAGCGCCTGCTGGGTGAGTTGAACCTGAGCGGCATCGAACTGCTAGGCCCAGTACCTGCGCCAATGGAACGCAGGGCAGGACGCTACCGAGCTCAACTACTATTGCAAGCCAACGCCCGCGCACCGCTGCATCGATTGCTTAGCCAATGGCTGCTGGCCCTTGAACAAATGCCCAGTGGTCGCCAGGTACGCTGGTCGCTGGATGTTGATCCGGTAGACCTATATTAAGGCACCACATATCCATAACCCGACTGCCAAGGTTGGCAAGGCCGGTCTGGCAACGGATAATACCCAGTTTTTCCACCTGCGCACTGAAGCGCTACCGCGCTTGCGGTCGAAAGAGAAGACCATGAAAGACACCATTCGCCAGCTGATCCAACAAGCCCTAGCTCAACTCGTCACAGAAGGTGTGTTGCCTGAAGGCCTGACGCCAGCGATTCAGGTGGAAAACGCCCGTGACAAAACCCACGGCGACTTCGCCAGCAACATCGCCATGATGCTGGCCAAGCCTGCGGGCATGAAACCCCGTGACCTGGCGGAAAAAATCATCGCCGCCCTGCCGGCCGATGAGCAAATCAGCAAGACCGAAATCGCCGGACCCGGCTTCCTGAACTTCTTCCAGAACACCCAGGCCCTGGCTTCACGCCTGGACGCTGCCCTGGCTGACGAGAAAATCGGCGTGCGCAAGGCCACCCCGGCCATGCGTACCGTGATCGATATGTCCGCGCCCAACCTGGCCAAAGAGATGCACGTGGGCCACTTGCGCTCCACCATCATTGGCGACGGCGTAGCCCGGGTACTGGAATTTCTCGGCGACGAGGTGATTCGTCAAAACCACGTGGGCGACTGGGGCACCCAGTTCGGCATGCTGATGGCCTACCTGGAAGAAAACCCGATCACCAGCGACGAGCTGTCTGACCTGGAAAACTTCTACCGCGCCGCAAAAAAACGCTTTGACGAGTCGCCAGAGTTCGCTGACCGCGCCCGTAGCCTGGTGGTCAAGCTGCAAGCCGGCGACACGGACTGCCTGGCCCTGTGGACCAAGTTCAAGGACATCTCGCTGTCGCACTGCCAGAAAATCTACGAGCAGTTAAACGTCAAACTGACCATGGCCGACGTAATGGGCGAAAGCGCCTACAACGACGACCTGATCAACGTGGTCAACGACCTCAAGGCCAAGGGCATGCTGGTCGAGAGCAACGGCGCCCAGTGCGTGTTCCTCGACGAGTTCAAAAACGCTGAAGGCGAACCGCTGCCGGTGATCATCGTCAAGGCCGACGGTGGCTATCTCTACGCCACCACCGACCTGGCAGCTATCCGCTATCGCAGCGGCGTATTGAAAGCCGATCGCGCCCTGTACTTTGTCGACCAGCGTCAGGCCCTGCACTTCCAGCAAGTGTTTGCAGTTGCGCGCAAGGCCGGTTTCATCACCCACCCGATGGAAATGGAACACATGGGCTTCGGCACCATGAACGGCGCCGATGGCCGCCCATTCAAGACCCGCGATGGTGGCACGGTAAAACTGGTCGACCTGCTCAATGAAGCCAAAGAGCGCGCCTACACCCTGGTTAAAGAAAAGAACCCGGAACTGGCGGAAGACGAACTGCGTGCCATCGCCAAGGTTGTCGGCATTGGCGCGGTGAAATACGCGGACCTGTCCAAGCACCGCACCAGCGACTACAGCTTCAACTTCGACCTGATGCTGAACTTCGAAGGCAATACTGCACCTTACCTGCTTTATGCCTACACCCGTGTTGCGGGCGTGTTCCGCAAGCTGGGCAAGGGTTTTGAAGAAGTGCAGGGCCAGATCGTGCTTGAAGCCCCACAAGAGCAGGAACTGGCTGCCAAGCTGGCGCAGTTCGGTGAAGTGCTGAACAACGTGGCCGAAAAAGGCACTCCGCACACTCTGTGCACTTACCTGTACGAAGTGGCCGGCCTGTTCTCCAGCTTCTACGAGAACTGCCCGATCCTGAGCGCAGAAAACGAAGCACAGAAGCAGAGCCGCTTGCGTCTGGCAGCACTGGCAGGCCGTACCCTCAAGCAAGGCCTGGAACTGCTGGGTCTGGAAACCCTGGAGCGCATGTAAGTTGGCCGCCAAGAAAAAACCAGCACCCAAGCGCGGCGCCAGCCGTTATCAGGCACCGGCGAAAAAGCCGATTCCAGGCTGGCTGTGGATGGCCATTGGCCTGACCGTGGGCGCATTTATTGTGTTCCTGATGAAGCTCGAACCTGGCCAGGGCGACGACGTCAAACGGGTCAAGCAAGAGCAGCAGAAAGCCACGAAAGTGGCCGAAGCCAACAAAACCGCGCCGAGCCCGACCCAGCCAGTCAAGCCCAAGTACGACTTCTATACCCTGCTGCCCGAGTCTGAAGTGATCGTGCCGCCCGAAGCCGTGCCTGAGAAGACCCCGCCTACGCCGCAAACTGCGCCGCTGGCACCGGTAACGCCGGCCGAAGCTGCGAAAATCGACACGGTACGCGCCCAGGCCGCCTTGAACGGCCTGACCCCTCCACCTGCACCGCCGGTTGTCAAAGCAGCGCCGGTGACCAAGTTCTTCCTGCAAGCGGGCTCGTTCCGCAAACAGGCGGATGCGGAAAAAGTGCGGGCGCAAATCCTCCTGCTGGGCCAGACCGCGACGGTTGAAGCCGGCACAGTAAAAGACGAAACCTGGTACCGGGTGCTGGTCGGCCCGTTCAGCAATCGCGACCAGTTGACCGTGGCGCAAAAGCAATTGGCGGGCGGTGGCTTCAATAATTTGCTGTTGCAACAACGCCGCTGATCCCAGCCGCTCCCACGGGGCTACACGCCCCCCTGTGGGAGCGGGCTTGCTCGCGATGCATGCGACGCGGTCTGTCTGGATGACCATATCGATACCATCGCGAGCAAGCCCGCTCCCACAACACCGTCGCCAAATCCTTCTCCCCCGTTCATCCCCATTCCCTCCCCGCTGTTGAAAAATCCGCGACCACCCCCATATGTATCCCCATCAGGCATTTTCGCCCCGCTGCGTGGAGACTCTCCCTTGACCACCATCGTTTCAGTACGCCGCCACGGCAAAGTTGTCATGGCAGGCGACGGCCAGGTTTCCCTTGGCAATACCGTGATGAAAGGCAACGCGAAAAAAGTCCGACGCCTCTATCACGGCCAGGTGATCGCCGGTTTCGCCGGTGCTACCGCTGATGCATTTACCTTGTTCGAACGTTTTGAAGGCCAGCTTGAAAAGCACCAGGGCCATCTGGTTCGCGCCGCTGTCGAGTTGGCCAAAGAATGGCGTACCGACCGCTCGCTGAGCCGCCTGGAAGCCATGCTGGCGGTTGCCAACAAAGACGCCTCACTGATCATCACCGGCAACGGTGATGTGGTTGAGCCAGAAGACGGCTTGATTGCCATGGGTTCGGGCGGTGCATTCGCCCAGGCAGCGGCCCGCGCCCTGCTGATGAAGACCGACCTGTCGGCCCGCGAAATCGCTGAAACAGCACTCGGTATTGCTGGCGATATCTGCGTATTCACCAACCACAACATCACTATTGAGGAGCAGGACCTCGCTGAATAAGTCACCTGCCGGGTCGGTCTTACGGCCCGTTTGTGAACCTTGATTCTGCTAGAGGAACGCCAAATATTATGTCCATGACTCCCCGCGAAATTGTCCACGAGCTCAACCGCCATATCATCGGCCAGGACGACGCCAAGCGCGCCGTTGCCATCGCCCTGCGTAACCGCTGGCGCCGGATGCAACTGCCCGAAGAACTGCGCGTCGAAGTCACACCAAAAAACATCCTGATGATCGGCCCCACCGGTGTCGGTAAAACCGAAATCGCCCGTCGCCTGGCCAAACTGGCCAACGCACCGTTTATCAAGGTTGAAGCCACCAAATTCACCGAAGTCGGCTATGTCGGCCGTGACGTTGAATCGATCATCCGTGACCTGGCTGACGCTGCAATCAAGCTGCTGCGCGAGCAGGAAATCGTCAAGGTTCGCCACCGCGCTGAAGATGCCGCTGAAGAGCGCATCCTCGACGCACTGTTGCCACCTGCCCGCACCTTCGGCGAGGAAGCGGCCGTACCGCAGGACTCCAACACGCGCCAGCTGTTCCGCAAGCGCCTGCGTGAAGGCCAACTGGACGACAAAGAGATCGAAATCGAAGTGGCCGATGCTGTCGGCGTCGATATCTCCGCGCCGCCTGGCATGGAAGAAATGACCAACCAGCTGCAAAGCCTGTTTGCCAATATGGGCAAAGGCAAGCGCAAGAGCCGCAAGCTGAAAGTCAAAGAAGCCCTGAAAATGGTGCGTGACGAAGAAGCCGGCCGCCTGGTCAACGACGAAGAACTCAAGGCCAAGGCCCTGGAAGCAGTCGAGCAGCACGGTATCGTGTTTATCGACGAAATCGACAAGGTTGCCAAGCGCGGCAATGTCGGCGGCGCCGATGTGTCCCGCGAAGGTGTACAGCGCGACCTGCTGCCGCTGATCGAAGGCTGCACCGTCAACACCAAACTGGGCATGGTCAAAACCGACCACATCCTGTTTATCGCTTCCGGCGCGTTCCACCTGAGCAAGCCAAGCGATCTGGTACCCGAGCTGCAAGGCCGTCTGCCGATTCGTGTTGAACTCAAGGCACTGTCGCCACAAGACTTCGAACGCATCCTCAGCGAGCCGCACGCTTCGCTGACTGAGCAATACCGCGAGCTGCTGAAAACCGAGGGCCTGAACATCGAGTTCATGCCTGAGGGTATCAAACGCCTGGCGGAAATTGCCTGGCAGGTAAACGAGAAGACCGAAAACATCGGTGCCCGTCGCCTGCACACGTTGCTTGAGCGCTTGCTTGAAGAGGTGTCTTTCAGTGCCGGTGATATCGCCAGCGCACAGAATGAAGAGCCGATTCGCATCGACGCCGAATACGTGAACAGCCACCTGGGCGAACTGGCCGAGAACGAAGACCTCTCGCGCTACATCTTGTAAGCCCGCGAGCACACCCTGTAGCCGCTGCTGCAGGTTGCGACAAGGCCAAAGGCCTTTACGCAGCCTGTTCCAGCGGCTACGTTGTTTGTGCAATACACAAAGGTTACGACCATGATCCCCAGCGCCATCAACCTGCACAAAGCCTCAAAGACCCTCACCCTTAAATACCCGTCCGGCGAGGAATACCACCTGCCAGCTGAATTGTTGCGCGTGCATTCCCCGTCCGCAGAAGTGCAGGGCCACGGCAATCCGACCCTGCAATTTGGCAAGCTCAATGTCGGCTTGAGCAAGGTCGAACCAGCAGGCCAGTACGCGCTGAAGCTGACATTTGATGATGGTCACGACAGCGGCCTGTTTACCTGGGAATACCTGTACCAACTCGGCGTGCGCCAGGAAGAACTGTGGGCGGACTATCTGGCTGAACTGAAAAAGGCCGGCAAGTCGCGCGACCCTTCAGAGTCAGTGGTCAAGTTGATGTTGTGACGCAGTCGGGCAGACACAGATACTCTCTGTGGGAGATGCTTTGTGTGGGAGCCGGGCTTGCCCGCGATAGCATCACCGCGGTATGCCAGAGACACCGAGTTGCCTGCATCGCGGGCAAGCCCTCTCCCACAGGGCTTGCTCACAAAGCAGTCATGACGTTGTTGTCACCGACGCCGGTGGCGCAGTTACTGCTGGGGCTTTGGCTGCGGCCGGTTTTTTAGGAGCTGCAGGCTTTTTCGCAGCTGCGGGTTTTTTGGCTGCTACCGGCTTGGCGGCAGGTTTAGAGACCGGCTTGGCCACTGCAGGTTTTGCCGCAGGTTTCGCAGCGCCAGGCTTGGCCGCTGGTTTGGCCGCCGGTTTCGCAGCAGCCTTGGCTGCTACAGGTTTTGCCGCAACCTTGGCCGCGGCAGGCTTGCTCGCCACAGGTGCTTTGGTAGCCGCAACCTTGGCAGCTGCAGCGGTCAGTTTTTCAATATGCTTGGTCAAAACGTCCACCTGAGCGTGCAACGCTTTCACTTCTTCGCGGCTGGGCACACCCAAACGCGAAATGGCGCTGGTCAGACGCTTGTCGAATGCCTCTTCAAACTCGCTCCATTTGCCCAATGCCAGGTCTTTTACGTCTTCAACCCGGGAGCGTGCAGATGAGGTCGATGCCTTGACTCCTTCGGCTACTTTGTGGCCCGCATCCTTGGCCAATTTTTCGGCTTTTTCGCCATCCTTGACCAGGGTGTCGAACAACTTGCTGCCGTCGGCATCTATTTTGGAGTACACACCCAAACCTGCCAGCCAGATTTTGCGTGAATACTCTTCAACCTTGCCAACCCATGAGTTGCTGTCTTTTGCCGTCGGTTTCTTGGCCGCCATCGTGTTTCCCTCAATGTTCAGTTGCGACGCCAGTGAGCATGGGCGTCGAATCATCAAGATGAACAACGTGCTCACCTGCTTGAGGTTTAGACGCTAAACCGCCTTGTATCAAGGCGGCTCATAGCGAAATGACCTGCTGCACGGCAACGCTCAGACAGCACCAGGAGATCACGACAGGGCTTTGTCCAGCGAGCGTTCGATTTCTGACTGGATCATGCCGCTCATGGCTGACATCAGCATCCCCAGTTCAACGTCAACCTTGACGGTTTTTTCGCCGATTTCCAGGGTACCGTTCACGCCTGAGCGTTTGAGTTTTACCGTGTCCCCAGCCCATGTCGGGGTCAGCCCGTACTGGCTGGCCAGCTTCTCGACCAGTGGCTGAGCCTTCTCGCGTGCGGCCTCAAGGCCCAGGCTATGGGTACGTTCAACGCTGATACGCGCCATGGCATCACTCCTGATAAATAAAGCCGCCACTATACTTACATTGACCCTCGCCAAGACAAAGTCGGCCACCGGGATTAGAATGGCCAGCATTCTCTTTTGGTGACAGCGATATGACTGATCAGCGCAAAGGCAGCGATGCCGAACCCACCACCCACTTCGGTTTCAAAAACGTACCAGAAAGCCAAAAGGCCGAGAAAGTCGCCGAGGTTTTCCACTCCGTAGCCGGCAAATATGACCTGATGAACGACGTTCTGTCGGGCGGCATGCACCGTCTATGGAAGCGTTTCACCATCGAATTGTCGGGCGTGCGCCCGGGCAACAAGGTGCTGGACATCGCTGGCGGCACCGGTGACCTGGCCCGCAAGTTTTCCCATCTGGTCGGCCCGACCGGTCAGGTGGTACTGGCCGATATCAACGCCTCCATGCTCAAGGTTGGCCGTGACCGCCTGCTGGACAAGGGCGTAGCCGGCAATATCGAGTTTGTTCAGGCCGACGCTGAAAAGCTGCCGTTCCCGGACAATTACTTCGACTGCGTAACAATCGCTTTCGGCCTGCGCAACGTCACCCACAAAGAGGACGCCCTGCGCTCCATGCTGCGCGTGCTCAAACCGGGTGGCCGCCTGTTGGTGCTGGAGTTCTCCAAGCCGACCAACGCGCTGATGTCCAAGGTTTACGACACCTACTCCTTCGCCTTTATGCCGCTGGTGGGCAAGCTGATCCTCAACGACCCGGACAGCTATCGCTACCTGGCCGAATCGATCCGCATGCACCCCGACCAGGAAACACTGAAGTCGATGATGGTCGAGGCCGGCTTTGACCGTGTGACTTATCACAACATGACCTCCGGCATCGTCGCACTGCACCGCGGCATCAAGCCCTGATGTTGCTGCGCGGCCTTCTCGCCAGCGTCGAAAACGGCGTCAACCGCGTTCTGCGGCTGGACAGCACAGCCCTGGCGCGCTTGCGCCCTTTGACCGGCAAACTGATTGCCGTCGATTGCGCGAGCCCGTCGCTGCACCTGTTTATTCTGCCCAGCGATGAAGGCCTGATGCTGGCCAGCCAATGGGCGGCCGAGCCCGACTGTACCCTGCGTGCCCCGGCCAGCAGCCTGCTGCGCCTTGCCCTGAGCAAGGACAAGAGCGCCATCCTGCACAGCCCTGAAGTCGAGCTTGAAGGCGACAGCGCTGTGCTGATGGAACTGGCAGCAGTGCTGCAAGACCTGGAGCTGGACTGGGAGTACGAACTTTCGAACTGGATCGGGCCGGTTGCCACGGCATTGATCGCCGGTCACCTGCGCAGCCGCGCCAACTGGTATCAGCAAGGGTTCGCCAGCCTTAATCAGAACCTGGCCGAATACCTGAGCGAAGAAGCCCGCACCCTGGTCGGCGAACGTGAAGCGCAAGCGCGCTTTGATGAACTCGACCGACTCAAACTCGACCTGGATCGCCTGGATGCGCGTTTTGAGCGCCTTTCCCGATCCCTCAATTCCAGCGATAACGCATGAAGCTGCTTGCCATACGCCGTTTGTTCCGTATCCAGCGCGTCGTCATTCGCTACCGCCTGGATGACCTGCTGTTCGCCCTGCCTTTGCCCTGGTGGATGCTGTCACTGCGCTATGCGCTGCCGTGGCGCTGGTTCCCGCGCAAAAAACTGGAGCTGAGCCGCGGCGCAGCCCTGCGTCTGGCGTTGCAGGACCTGGGGCCGATCTTTATCAAGTTTGGTCAGATCCTCTCTACCCGCCGCGACCTGCTGCCCGCCGATATCGCCGATGAGCTGATGCTGCTGCAGGACCGCGTGCCGCCGTTTGACCCGCAAGTGGCAGTCAAGCTGATCGAAGAGCAGCTCGGTGCCAAAATCAGCGAAGTGTTCAGCCGTTTTGATATCGAACCGCTGGCCTCGGCCTCGGTGGCCCAGGTTCACTCGGCCAAGCTCAAGACCGGTGAAGAAGTAGTAGTCAAGGTGGTACGCCCGGGCCTCAAGCCGATCATCGGTTCTGACTTGGCCTGGCTGTTTATCCTGGCCAAAACCGCCGAACGCCTGAGTGCCGACGCCCGCCTGCTGCACCCGGTGGACGTGGTCAGCGATTACGAAAAAACCATCTACGACGAACTCGACCTGTTGCGCGAGGCGGCCAACGCCAGCCAGCTCAAGCGCAACTTCGAAGGTTCGCCACTGATGTATGTACCGCAGATCTACTGGGACTGGTGTCGCCCCAAGGTACTGGTGATGGAGCGCATCTACGGGATTCAGGTCACCGACCTCGAAGCCCTGGCCGATCAGCGCACCGATATGAAGATGCTGGCCGAGCGCGGTGTGGAGATTTTCTTCACCCAGGTGTTCCGCGACAGCTTCTTCCACGCCGACATGCACCCCGGCAATATCTTTGTCAGCACCGTCAACCCGTGGGCCCCGCAGTACATCGCCATCGACTGCGGCATCGTCGGCAGCCTGACTCCCGAAGACCAGGACTATCTGGCACGCAACCTGTTTGCCTTTTTCAAGCGCGACTACCGCCGTGTGGCGCAGTTGCACATTGATTCGGGCTGGGTACCTGCGCATACCAAGCTCAACGAGTTTGAAGCCGCGATCCGTACCGTGTGCGAGCCGATTTTTGAAAAGCCGCTCAAGGAAATTTCCTTTGGCCAGGTACTGATGCGCCTGTTCCAGACGGCTCGGCGCTTCAATATGGAAGTCCAGCCGCAATTGGTATTGCTGCAAAAAACCCTGCTCAACATCGAAGGCCTGGGGCGTCAGCTGTACCCCGACCTGGATCTGTGGAACACCGCCCAGCCATTCCTTGAGCGCTGGATGCGTGAGCGCGTCAGCCCCAAGACCCTGCTGCGCAACCTGCACAGCCAGGTCGAGCAGATCCCGCATCTGGCCGGCATGACCCGCGATTTGCTCGAACGCATGTCGCAACCCCACGCCAATAACAAACAACTGATCGTACGCGAATCCCGCGACGGCTGGTTTCTGCGCCTGATCGGCGCCGGGCATCTGGCTGCAGGCGCCTTGCTGGCCAGCCTCGGACCGTTGCACACTGCGGGCTATTGGCCTGCGGGGATCATGCTGGCCGTGGGCTTGTATCTGATCGTGCGCCGATAGCCAGCTCCGGGCGAGGCTGGCAAACTGTGAATTCACCAGGCCTCAGCCACAGGGTTGAGGCAGGTTGTCGGAGTCGAACATGAACAACTGGCTGGACGAGATCAAATGGGACAGCGACGGCCTGGTGCCGGCGATTGCCCAGGACCATAAAACCGGGCGCGTACTGATGATGGCCTGGATGAACCGCGAGGCGCTGAGCCTGACCGCGGCCGAGAACCGTGCCATCTACTGGTCACGTTCCCGTGGCAAGCTGTGGCGCAAGGGCGAAGAGTCCGGCCATGTGCAAAAGCTGCATGAAATGCGCCTGGACTGCGATGCCGACGTGATCATCCTGATGGTTGAGCAGATCGGTGATATCGCCTGCCATACCGGCCGTCAGAGCTGCTTCTACCGCGTGTACGAAAACGCCGGTTGGAAGACCGTCGACCCGGTGCTTAAAGACCCCCACGCCATTTACCACGCAGGGCACTCCCATGACTGACACCTTGAGCCGCGTAGCCCAAGTGCTCGAAGCGCGCAAAGGCGCGACTCCCGACAGCTCCTATGTGGCCAGCCTGTATCACAAGGGCCTGAACAAGATTCTGGAAAAGGTCGGCGAAGAGTCGATCGAAACCATCATCGCCGCCAAAGACGCTGCCATCAGCGGTGATTGCAGCGATGTGATCTACGAAACAGCCGATCTATGGTTCCACAGCATGATCATGCTGGCCCAGCTGGGGCAGCATCCTCAGGCCGTACTGGATGAGCTGGAACGTCGTATCGGTACCTCTGGCCACGTGGAAAAAGCCTCACGGCCGTCCACCTAAATCACTTTTGCTAAGGAACACATCATGGGCATTTTTGACTGGAAACACTGGATCGTCATTCTGGTAGTCGTGGTCCTGGTATTCGGTACCAAGAAACTGAAAAACCTGGGCACTGATGTCGGCGAATCGATCAAGGGCTTTCGCAAAGCCATGAACGACGACGAAAAACCCGCCGAGCCTGTGGTTCCGCCTGCGCAGCCAACCGCCGCACCACAGCCGCACACCACTTCGACCCTGAACGAGCCGCACACCATCGACGTGCAGGCGCAAAAAGTCGAAGAGCCGACCCGCAAAGACGTGTGAGCCAAAACTAATGTTCGGTATCAGCTTCAGTGAACTGCTGCTCGTCGGCCTGGTGGCCCTGCTGGTGCTCGGCCCCGAGCGCCTGCCAGGCGCTGCGCGCACGGCGGGCCTGTGGATCGGGCGCCTGAAACGCAGCTTCAATGCGATCAAACAGGAAGTTGAACGGGAAATCGGCGCGGACGAAATTCGTCGGCAGCTGCACAACGAACATATCCTGTCGATGGAAGAGGAAGCCAAGAAAATTCTGGCTCCGCTGCAGGACGCCGTAAAGCCGCTAACCCCGACCGAACCGCCAGCGCCCGTCGAGCCTGCAAGCCCTGCGCCCGTGAGCCTGGGCAAAACCGCGTCCGACCCTGCGCCTCAACCGGCAGTGCCCCACGACCCCACCCTGCCACCGCGAGCCCCTTAAGCGCATGAGCGATAAGCCTGAACACGACCAGCCAATGCCGCTGGTCTCGCACCTCTCCGAGTTGCGCACCCGCCTGTTGCGCTGCATCGCGGCGATTTTCATTATCTTTGCCGGGCTGTTCGCCTTTACCCAGCAGATCTACACCCTGGTTTCCACGCCGCTGCGTGAATACCTGCCAGTAGGCGCAACGATGATTGCCACCGACGTGGCCTCGCCGTTCCTGACGCCGCTCAAGCTGACCATGATGGTCTCGCTGTTTATTGCCATTCCGGTGATCCTGCACCAGATCTGGGGCTTTATTGCGCCGGGCCTGTACAAGCACGAAAAGCGCATTGCCGTGCCATTGCTGGTGTCCAGCATCTTCCTGTTTTACGCCGGCATGGCTTTCGCTTACTTCCTGGTGTTCCCGCTGGTGTTCAAGTTCTTCGCCGCTGCCACCCCGGAAGGCGTGGCGATGATGACGGATATCAGCAGCTACCTTGATTTCGTCATGACCCTGTTCTTTGCCTTTGGCGTGGCCTTCGAGATCCCGGTGGCCGTGGTGCTGCTGGTATGGATCGGCATCGTCGACGTGCAATACCTGCGCAAGATTCGCCCGTACGTGATCATCGGCTGCTTCGTGGTCGGCATGATCCTGACCCCGCCCGACATTTTCTCGCAAACCTTGCTGGCGATCCCGATGTGGATGCTGTTTGAAATCGGCATCCTGTTTGGCAGCCTGATCAGCAAAAACAAGCGTGGCGATGACGCAGACGAGCAACCGGCCGATAACGACGCCCAACCGCCAGCACCACAAGCGTGAACCTGCTGCTCCTCGAAGAGGCTGATTTCATTGCCGCCGACCGCGTGATCCTGCGCGACCGGCGCCTGACTCATATGCAGGAAGTTCACCGTGCCGCGATCGGCGACAGCCTTCGGGTAGGCCGCATTGGTGGCCTGATGGGCAACGCCGAACTGGTGCGCTTGGAGGCCAAAGAGGCCGAGCTGATTATCCACAGCCTGGACCAGCCACCACCAGCCAAACTGCCGCTGACCCTGCTGCTGGCCCTGCCGCGCCCGAAGATGCTGCGCCGGGTGCTGCAAACCGTGGCCTCGATGGGTGTACCCAAGATCATTCTGGTCAATAGCTACCGGGTTGAAAAAAGCTTCTGGCAGACGCCTTTTCTGGAACCCGAAGCCATTCGCGAGCAGTTGATACTGGGGCTGGAGCAGTCACGGGACAGCGTTTTGCCCGAAATCATTATCGAAAAACGCTTCAAGCCGTTTGTCGAAGACCGCCTGCCAGCGCTGGTGGAAGGCACCCTGGGCCTGGTGGGTCACCCGGGGGATTACCCGCCTTGCCCGCGCGGGCTGGACGAAGCGGTGACTCTGGCCATCGGCCCGGAAGGTGGCTGGATCCCTTACGAAATCGACTTGCTGGCCAAGGCCGGTTTGCAGCCGGTGCAACTGGGTGCACGCATCCTGCGGGTCGAAACCGCAGTCACTGCCCTGCTCGCCCGGTTGTTCTGACCTCCAAAACACCCCACCCTTTTTTGTGGGAGCGGGCTTGCTCGCGATGCAGGCGATGCGGTGTAACTATCAAACCGCAGCGATGCAATCGCGAGCAAGCCCGCTCCCACAGGGGTGTGTGACACCTGCGACATCTGTCACACATTCGACCACTGCCCTTCAGTTCTCCCGCCACGCGCCGATGCCCTGATAACCCAAGAAAGACCGTCACAAGTCTCGGCTAGTAAAGGAGTTTCATCATGTACCGTTGGCTGGCCACACTGCTCGGCAATATAAGCGTCAACCGCAAACTCAGTCTGGGCTTCGGACTGGTACTGGTGCTGACCCTGTTGATTGCCGCCACCGGCTGGAATGGCCTGGTCTCGGTGATCGACCGTGGCGACAAACTGGCCAATATCTCGAAAATCATCACCCTGACCAAAGACCTGCGCATCGCCCGCCTTGAATATGAACGCCACCCGGGTGAAAGCGCTCTTGCCGGCGTTACCGCCCAACTGACCGAGCTGGACCACGCACTGGATTTGTCGCGCAAACAACTGACGGCGCCCGACGACCTGATTCTGGTCGATCAGCAACTCAACGCCGTGGCCGAGTACAAACGCGCCTTCGCCGACCTTATCCAGGGCTCCCAACCCGCTGATCAAGCCGTTGAACGCATGCACCAACAGGGCAATGTACTGATCGAGCAAAGCCAGAAGCTCTCGGCCCTGCAGGCGACCAAACGCAACAACGAAAGCCGCCAGGCCACAGACCTGCTGATCGGTTGCACACTGCTGGCACTGGTGCTGGGCATCATTGCCGCCTGGGTCATTACCCGCCAGATCGTTACCCCGCTGCAACGCACCCTCAAAACCGTTGAGCGTATCGCTGCGGGCGACCTGACCGATGACCACCAGACTGATCGCCGCGACGAACTGGGCCAGCTACAGCAAGCCATACAGCGTATGACTGCCGGCCTGCGGGAATTGATTGGCGGTATCAGCGACGGCATCACGCAAATCGCCAGCGCCGCCGAAGAGCTCTCGGCAGTGACCGAGCAAACCAGCGCCGGGGTCAACAGCCAGAAAGTCGAAACCGATCAGGTTGCTACTGCCATGCACGAAATGGCGGCGACAGTGCAGGAAGTGGCGCGCAACGCCGAAGAAGCCTCCGAGGCTGCGCTCGCTGCCGACCAGCAGGCCCGCGAAGGTGACAACGTGGTCGCGCAGGCTCTCGCCCAGATCGAAAAGCTGGCCATTGAAGTCGGTCACTCCACCGATGCCATGGGCCATCTCAAGCGCGAAAGCGACAAGATTGGCAGTGTGCTGGATGTGATCAAGTCTGTGGCCCAGCAAACCAACCTGCTGGCACTGAACGCCGCCATTGAGGCAGCGCGCGCGGGTGAGGCCGGTCGTGGCTTTGCCGTGGTGGCCGACGAGGTGCGCAGCCTGGCGCAGCGCACGCAAAAATCCACGGAAGAGATCGAAGAGCTGATTGCGGGGCTGCAAAGCGGTACCCAGCAAGTGTCCAGCAGCATGGACAGCAGCCGCGCACTGACCGACAACAGCGTTGAACTGACCCGCCGCGCAGGCGAGTCACTGGGCAATATCACCCGCACGGTGTCGACGATTCAGGGCATGAACCAGCAGATCGCAGCGGCAGCCGAGCAGCAGAGTGCCGTGGCTGAGGAGATCAACCGCAGCGTATTGAATGTGCGCGATGTGTCGGAGCAAACCGCTGCGGCCAGCGAAGAGACAGCGGCCTCCAGCGTTGAGCTGGCGCGCTTGGGTACGCATTTGCAGACGCTGGTGGGGCGGTTTAAGGTCTAAAGCAACACAACCCCTGTGGGAGCGAGCTTGCTCGCGATCGAATCGCTGCGGTTTTACAGTTACACCGCGCCGCTTGCATCGCGAGCAAGCCCACTCCCACATGAGCAGTAGAGAGCGCTCTTAAAGCACCTGCCGCAAAAACGCCTGGGCGCGCAGATCTTTGGGCGAGGTGAAGAAGTCCTCCGGGGCGGAGTCTTCCAGCAGCTTGCCGTGGTCAAAGAACAGCACGCGGTTCGCCACTTCACGGGCAAAACCCATTTCATGGGTCACGCAGACCATGGTCATGCCTTCGCGGGCCAGGGTCTTCATCACGTCCAGCACTTCGCCGACCATTTCCGGGTCAAGCGCCGAGGTGGGCTCGTCGAACAACATCACCTTGGGTTCCATCGCCAGCGCGCGGGCAATCGCCACACGCTGCTGCTGACCACCCGAGAGGCGCGACGGGTACTCATTGGCCTTCTGTCCGATACCGACCTTGTCCAGCAACGCCCGGGCCTTGGCCTCACGTTCAACCTTGCCGCGCTTGCGCACAACTTTCTGTGCCAGACACAGGTTTTCCAGCACGGTCATATGCGGGAACAGGTTGAAATGCTGGAACACCATGCCGACTTCACGCCGATAGGCATTGACGTCGGTTTTCGGGTTGGCCAGGTCCAGGCCGTCAATGCTGACAGACCCGGAGTCGAAATCTTCCAGGCCATTGAGGCAGCGCAGAAAGGTCGACTTGCCAGAGCCCGACGGGCCGATCACCACCAGCACTTCACCCTGGGCCACGGTGGTGCTGACGTTGTCCACGGCACGCACGACATGCCCGCGGGTGTCGAAGACTTTTACCAGTTCGCGAACTTCAATCACTTTGCGCAAGCCTCCGCTCAAGCCGGCTGGCGAAATGCGACAGCGGCAGGTTGATCAACAGGTACAGGCCCGCTACGCAGAACAGGATTTCGAACGGCGAAAACGAGGTGGTGATAACTTCACGGCCGCTCTTGAGCAGCTCGGTAATGGCAATCACCGACACCAGCGAGGTGTCCTTGACCAGGCTGATAAATTGCCCGGCCAACGGCGGCAGCACGCGTTTGAACGCTTGCGGCAGTACCACATAGCGCATCGACTGGCTGCCGTTGAGGCCCAGAGAGCGGGCCGCTTCGTTCTGCCCGCGGGCGATGGACTGCACGCCCGAGCGGATGATTTCAGCCACGTACGCCCCGGTAAACAACGACAGCGCGGCAATACCGGCAAATTCGCGGGACAAGTTGAGTACGGTGCCAATAAAGAAGTAGAAGATAAAAATCTGTACCAGCAGCGGCGTGCCGCGTACCAGTTCTACATACAGCGTTGAGAGGTCGCGCAGGGTCGGGTTACTCGACAGTCGGCACAGGCCGGTGGCCAGCCCGATAATCAAACCCAATACGCCAGATACCAGCGACAGCCAGACAGTGGTCCACAAGCCCCAGAGCAGCGGTCCGGCGGCCCAATGGCGGTTAACGCCAATCACATCGCCTTCATCGACTTCGTCGCCTTCAGCCAGTTGCAGGCTGTTGTCGGCAACGGTGACACGCTGTTCATTGCCATCTTCGCCACGCAGCAGCACTTCGGCGGTGTCGCCCTTGCGTACCAGTTCGATGATGGTCGAATGCTCAGCCGCCCGCTGGGCCTCTTCGGCCTGATAGGCGAAGTATTGCGGGACACGGTTCCAGCGCCATTCGTAGGACATCAGCGAGGTGGCGTAATACAACGCACCCGCCAGACCGATGAGCACCAGCACGGTCAATACGTGCCAGGGCCACTGGAGTTTTTTTTGTTTGATCACTTTCAGGTTCCACGTCTTGTATCGCTAGGGAGGCCATCATCGCGGGCAAGCCCGCGATGATTCAATCAGCCTTATTCCATGTCTTTGAGCCAGGCGGTGTCTTTGAACCACTTGTCATGGATGCGATCGTAAGTGCCGTCTTCGTGGATCTGGTGGAGGAAGTTGTTGATGAAGTTGATGCTGTCGTAGTCACCTTTCTTCAGACCGAAGGCCAAAGGCTCGTAGGTGAACGGCTGGTCGAGGAACACCAGTTTGCCGTTGCCGAACTTGTTCACCGCCACAACGTTGTACGGCGCATCGTAAACAAAGGCATCAGCCTTGCCATTGACCACGTCCAGCACGCCTTCAGGTTCGTTGTCGTAGCCGTGGTACTGGGCTTTGGACATCAGCTTGCGGGCGATCATTTCACCCGTGGTGCCGATTTTCGAGGTCAGGCGGTATTGCGGATCGTTGAGGTCTTTGTAGGATTTGACCTTGCCTTCCAGCTCCTTGCGGATCAGCAGGGTCTGGCCCACGACGATGAAGGGTTCGCTGAAGTTCAGGCGCAGGTTGCGTTCCTGGGTCAGGGTCATGCCGCTGCCGATCATGTCGAACTTGTTGGTCATCAGGGCCGGGATGATGCCGTCATAGCCGGTGGAAACCAGCTCCAGCTTGACGCCCATGGCCTTGGCCATGGCTTTGAGCAGGTCAACTTCGAAGCCAATGATCTGGCCGCGCTTGTTGGTCATTTCAAATGGCATGTAGGTTGGGTCCATGCCCACCTTCAACGTGCCGCGCTTGACCGCGTCATCGATTGCGCCCGCATGGGCTGCGTTGAACGCAAGTACCGCAGTGACGCCGACCAGCAGTTTCGACAGAAACTTCTTCATCATCAACTCCCCCTCACCTACTTATTTTAAGGTGTTGGCCTACGGCAGGCTCGATGCAAAAAGCCAATAAAGCCGGGCACTCACCCATTCGAAAACGGATGCTAACTCACGCAAGGGGGATGAGACGAGTTTTGAAACAGAAAAGGCCAATGGCCGGGGGATACCGTCACTGTGGGAGCGGGCTTGCTCGCGATACAGGCAAGGAGGTGCAACAGGTATAACGGGGGTGATGCAATCGCGAGCAGGCCCGCTCCCACAACAGCGGAAACAGGTTGCTCGCGAAGGATCAGGCAGCGGGTTGCAACGGCAACAAAGGTGCATGAGGGTCGGCAGCAACCGACTCACGCCAGGCGTTGAGCCAGCCTTCGTAACTTTCGCTCCATACCAGCGCGTGCAGGCGTGCCAGGGCAACAGGGTCGCTCAGCAACTGCATGCGTTCGTTGTCGGTGACACCCTCAGGGCCGACTTTCAGTGCATGACGCACACGCTCGGTACGCAGCCATTCAATCGGCTCAGCTTCACGGTGACGCGACGTGGCCAAGGCACAGGCCAATGCGTTCTGCTGCGGATCAACCACAGCCCGGACAAAACCGTCATTCAGCGCGTGATAGCGGTTCTCATGGGTGTATTCAGCGGTAGCCGACAGCTCGCGGGGCGGCGCGTATTCCTCAGGAATCAGGAACAGGCTTTCGTCACGCGTCTTGAGGCCCAGCTTGACCCGGCTGGAAATCACCGACACCGGAATCGACAGCATCAGCGAACCCACGATCGGCACCAGCCACCACAGGAAGCTCGGGTTCAACCACAGAACCAACGCAGCCCAGGCCGCACCCAGCAGGGTTTGCGGGCCATGACGGCGTACGGCTTCGCTCCACGGCGTAGAGTCGTCGTCGCGCTGTGGCGAGTTCCAGGTCGCTGCCCAACCGAGGAACGCGGCCAATACAAAGCGGGTATGGAAGATCATGCGCACCGGTGCCAGCAGCACGGAGAACAGCATCTCCAGCAACATCGACAGAGTCACCTTGAATTTGCCACCGAACGCTTTCGCGCCCTTGGCCCAGATCAGGATGATGCTCAGCAGTTTAGGCAGGAACAACAGCACGATGGTGGTGGAGAACAACGCCACAGCTTTATCCGGGTGCCATTGTGGCCACAGCGGATACAACTGACGCGGCTCCATAAAGTACTGCGGTTCCATCAGCGTGTTGACCGCCAGCAGGGCCGTCGACAACAGCAGGAAGAAGAACCACAACGGCGCGGACAGGTACGACATCACGCCCGTCAGGAACACTGCACGGTGTACCGGGTGCATGCCCTTGACCAGGAACAGGCGGAAGTTCATCAGGTTACCGTGGCACCAGCGACGGTCACGCTTGAGTTCGTCCAGCAGGTTAGGCGGCAGTTCTTCGTAGCTGCCCGGCAGGTCGTAGGCAATCCATACGCCCCAACCGGCACGACGCATCAGCGCGGCTTCAACGAAGTCGTGAGACAGGATCGCGCCCGCAAAAGCCCCTTTGCCCGGCAATGGCGCCAGGGCGCAATGCTCGATAAATGGCTTCATACGGATGATTGCGTTGTGACCCCAGTAGTGGGATTCACCCAACTGCCAGAAGTGCAGACCGGCGGTAAACAGCGGCCCGTAGACCCGCGTCGCAAACTGCTGCATGCGCGCATACAAGGTGTCCATGCCCGATGCCCGCGGCGCGGTCTGGATGATGCCTGCGTCCGGCGTGGCTTCCATCAGGCGCACCAGACTGGTCAGGCACTCACCGCTCATCACGCTGTCGGCGTCGAGTACCACCATGTATTTGTAATCGCCGCCCCAACGACGACAGAAGTCGTCGAGGTTACCGCTTTTACGCTTCACACGGCGACGGCGACGGCGATAGAAAATCCGCCCGAAGCCTTCTGTTTCGCGGCACACATCCAGCCAGGCCTGTTGCTCTGCGACGCAGATATCAGGGTCGTTACTGTCGCTGAGGATAAAGAAATCAAAGCGATCCAGATCACCCGTAGCCGCCACCGACTCGTAAGTCGCACGCAAACCGGCAAATACCCGGGTGACGTCTTCGTTGCAGATCGGCATGACCAGCGCAGTACGGGCCTGCTCCGGAATCGGCTCATCACCGGCGCTTTTGCCGGAAATACGGTATTTGTCATGCCCGGTCAGCAGTTCCAGAAAGCCCATCAAGGCCGTCCAGAAGCCCGCCGATACCCAGCAGAACAGAATCCCGAACAGGATCAGGATGCTGGTTTGCAGGGCATATGGCAGCACTTGCACCGCCGTTTGCATCAACGGTTGGTGCAGCACTTCTTCAAGGTCAACGAAGGCCCAGCCCTGGTAGGGCATGATGCCTTTCATGTACCAGCCGGCGACGATGGTCTGGCCGAGCATCAACACCAGCAGGATGTAACGGCGGATCGAACCCACCGTGCGCCAGCGGGCCTTGGGCAGGACGCGTTCGTCGATCTTCGGTGCAGGCGGATTGCTGCGCCCGGTCAGGCGCCGCCAGCCGCGCACCAGAATATTGGTGCGCCACGGCTCGGGCACCACCTTGGTGCGACGAATGGGTGGCGTGGCCTTGAGCATCACCCGGCCACTGGCATCGAGGGCGAGCATTTCTGCTTCCTCAAGCTCAGCAGCCGAAGTCAGGTTCAGCCGGGTGCCCACCGAAGCCTGTGCGGCCTCGGCAGCATCGACATCGGTCTGCGCCGACAGGCGCGCATGCAACTCGGCAAACGAGGTGCAGCTCGCCAGCTCGGCGCGCTGCTCATCGCTCAGAGGCAAATGCGCCAGGTACTCGCTAAGCGAGGCCGGATGGGGCTGGGCATTACTCATCGGCTGGCAACTGGTAGCTCCAGGTCTCGGTCAGCACTTTTTCAGTCTTGACCGGTTCCGGAGTGGCTGGAGTTGCGTCGGCCGCTGGGGCCTTGGCTGCGTGTTCTTTCTTCTCTTGAGCCTTGGCCGCGGCTTTTTCAGCTTTGGTCAAAGCCGCTGCCGGCTTGGCCGCAGGTGCCTGCTCGACGTCCTGAACCAGCGCTGCGCGCATTTCCGTGGCCTTGCTCGGATCCTTGATCTTCATCCGCAGGGTCAAGCGCCAGCCCTTGGTTTCAGGGTTGTAACGCACGTTGTTTTCAACCAGCTCGGCGTTGTCACCAATACTGACCTGGCTGCGCACAGCGGCGTTTTCAGGCAAGGCCTTGAGCGACGGGCCTTCGAAGTCAACCAGGTAAGCCACGCTGCCGTCTGGCTGGCGGATCAGGTTCGATTGCTTGACGTCACCGGTCGAACGCAGGGTTTGCTTGACCCAGGCGCTATCAGTCGGGTGCAGGGCCGCTTCGTCCAGGGTCCAGTGCATGCGGTAGGCAAAATCAAACGGCTTGAGCGGCTCTGGCAGGGTGTCCGGGCTCCAGAACGCAACGATGTTGTCGTTGGTTTCGTCAGCGGTCGGAATTTCTACCAGGTCAACAGAGCCTTTACCCCAGTCACCCTGTGGTTCGATCCAGGCGCTTGGGCGCTTGTCGTAGTTGTCGTCCAGGTCTTCATAGTGACTGAAGTCACGGCCACGTTGCAGTAAGCCGAAGCCACGCGGGTTTTCCACCGAGAAGTTGCTGACCGACAGGTGTTTTGGGTTATTCAGCGGGCGCCAGATCCACTCGCCGTTGCCGGCATGGATGGCCAGGCCCGAGCTGTCGTGCAGCTCGCGACGGTAGTTAAGCACCTTGGATGGCTGGTTGGCGCCAAACAGGAACATGCTGGTCAGCGGAGCGATGCCCAGCTTGCCCACTTTGTCACGCAGGAACATCTGCGCTTTGACGTCCACTACCGTATCCACGCCCGGGCGCAGGGTAAAGCGGTAGGCACCGGTCGCCCGTGGCGAGTCCAGCAAGGCGAAGATCACCAGGTGCTTGTCGTTTGGCTTAGGTTTTTCAATCCAGAACTCGGTGAAGCGCGGGAACTCTTCACCCGATGGCAATGCCGTGTCGATCGCCATACCACGGGCCGACAGACCATAGATTTGGCCCTTGCCAACAACGCGGAAATAACTCGCGCCGAGCATGGTCATGATCTCGTCCTGCTTGTCCGCCTTGTTGATTGGATACAACACGCGGAAACCCGCCCAGCCGAGGTTCTCGGTGGCTTTAGGGTCGAACTGGACATCGCCGAAGTCGAAACGGCTTGGGTCGTACTTGATCTCTTCAACCGTGGTGGCGGTCACTTCATTGATTTTCACCGGCGTGTCGAAATGCATGCCCTGGTGATAGAAGGACAGTTTGAACGGGGTTTTATCACCCGCCCACTGGGCCTTGTCACGGTTGAACTGAATTTTCTGGTAGTCCGCGAACTTCATGTCGCGGAATTCCTTTGGCAAATTGCTGCGTGGGGCTTGGTACTTCTGCTCGGCGAGGGTTTTAGCCTCTGCCGCCACGTCATCCAGACTGAATGCCCACAGTTGACCCGCACCGAACAAGCAAAAGAGCGCTGAGCCCGTCACCAGTGCGTTACGCAACCGCTTGGCAGACATTTTTGGTGCACTAAATGGACTAACAATCACGAGCAAACCTCGCCGAATACAGATAATGAAACCAACCACTGGCTATCGAAATGCCAGGTTGGCGAGCACTGTTCCGACCGTCAAAGGAATGAATGATTCCCCAGACGTGTCCGATTAGTCTCTGTGTAGCGCAGGATTATCTAGTAGGCCGCGTGACAACGCATCTACTGTCAGCAAGTATTTCTCGCTAAAACCCCCTGTTTTCAGACGAAAACACAGTTTTTCAGGGTTTTAGATTTGTAACAGAAATGTCACAGGGCCATCATTGACCAAATGCACCTGCATATCGGCCCCAAAACGGCCTGATTCGACCATCGGGTGAAGACGCTTTGCCTCACTCAGCAGATGATTGAACAACGCCTCGGCGAGCGCCGGAGGCGCTGCCGTGGAAAAACTCGGGCGCAGGCCATTTTTGGTGTCGGCCGCCAGGGTAAATTGCGAAACCAGCAGCAAACCGCCGCCGATATCGTTCAGCGACAGGTTCATTTTGCCTTCGGCATCGCTGAACACCCGGTAGTTGAGCAGCTTGTGCAACAACTTGGCGGCACTGGCCTCGGTATCACCGGGCTCGACGGCAACCAGCACCAGCAAGCCCTGGTCGATTGAACCGACAATCTCCCCGGCGACCTCGACCCGCGCCCCGCTGACGCGCTGCAACAACCCCCTCATGCTTCGTCGGGCTGCAGATTGAGCAGGCGCCGGGCCATTTGCTCGGTGGCGCGCACCAGGGCATCGGTAATCCCCGGTTCTGTAGCCACATGGCCAGCCTCGCGGATGATTTGCAACTCGCTGCCCGGCCAGGCCTGATGCAGTTCCCAGGCGTTATCCAGCGGGCAGATCATGTCGTAGCGGCCATGCACGATCACCGCTGGCAAGTGAGCGATCTTGTACATGTCACGCAGCAACTGGTTGGGCTCCAGAAACGCGTTGTTCATAAAGTAGTGGCATTCGATACGGGCGATTGACAACGCCCGGTGCGGGTCGCAGAAGCGCTCGACCACTTGCGGATTGGGGCGCAGAGTAGCGGCACGCCCTTCCCAGGTCGACCAGGCCTTGGCCACGTGCATCTGGGCAATCTGATCATTGCCGGTAAGGCGCCGGTGAAATGCACCCATCAGGTCGTGACGCTCTTCCGGCGGGATCGGCGCAATATATTCCTGCCAGTAGTCCGGGAAAATCCGGCTGGCGCCTGCCTGATAGAACCACTCGATTTCTTGCGGACGAGCCAGAAAGATCCCACGCAAAATCAGGCCATGCACCTTGTCCGGGTGGCTTTGTGCGTACGCCAGTGACAGGGTCGAGCCCCACGAACCGCCAAACAGCACCCATTTTTCGATACCCAGAAACAGACGGATCCGCTCCATATCGGCAACCAGATCCCACGTCGTGTTGCTGTCCAGGCTGGCGTGGGGCGTGGAGCGCCCGCAACCGCGCTGGTCGAAGGTAATGATGCGATACAGGCCCGGATCGAAATAGCAGCGGCTGTTGGCATCGCAGCCCGACCCCGGGCCGCCGTGGACAAACACCACGGGCAGGCCGTCTGGCGAGCCGCTCTCGTCAACGTAAAGCACATGCGGCCCGTCAACCGCCAGTTCATGCCGGGCGTAGGGTTTGATCTGCGGGAACAAGGTCTGCATTACGCACTCCGAGAGAGGGGCTGAAAAATGTTGCCGTCAGGCATCATAAACCCGAATGGGTGCAATGAGCATGTCCTTAAAAAGGCTGTGGTTAAATATCTGGCAACTGCATAAATCCTGTGGGAGCGGGCTTGCTCGCGATGCAGACTACTCGGTCTTACAGTTAGACCGCATTGATGCAATCGCGAGCAAGCCCGCTCCCACAGGGTCAACATCAGCCCCTGGAATAACGCTGCTGCCCCCACTCGATAATCCGCGCCAGCAATTGCTTGAGCACCACCCGGGTCGGGGCTGCCAGGTCTTCGCGGTAGTTGAACGGTTCGAACTCTTCCATATAAGTGCATTGCGCCAGCTCCAGCTGCACCGCATGGATATTGTCCGCCGGGCTGCCGTAATGACGGGTGATATGACCACCCTTGAAGCGACCGTTCAGCACATGGCTGTAGGCCGGATGCTCGGCACAAATGGCTTCCAGATCACGGGCCAGGGTCGGGTCACAGCTGGCGCCATTGAAGGTGCCCAGGTTGAAGTCCGGCAGGCGCCCTTCAAACAGGTGCGGCACGCACGAGCGAATGGAGTGCGCATCGAACAGCAGCGCATAGCCAAACTCGTCTTTCATACGCTTGAGTTCCTGTTGCAGAGTCTGGTGATAAGGCTTCCAGATCTGCTCCAGGTATGTTGCGCGCTCCTCTTTGGTAGGCACCTGCCCTTCGCGAAACAGTGGCACGCCATCAAACAGGGTGGCCGGGAACAGCCCCGTAGTCGCACCTACATACATCGGCGCGTCATCCTCCGGGCGATTGAGGTCGATCACAAACCGCGAGTATTCAGCCGCCAGGGTGCTGGCGCCCAGTTCGCTGGCAAAATCATAGAGCCGCGGGATGTGCCAGTCGGTGTCCGGCAGGCTTTGCGCTTCGGGGATCAGCCCGGCCTTGACCGCAGGTGTCAGCTTCAAGCCTGCGTGGGGCATGCTGATCAGCAACGGCACGCGGCCTTGTTTGAATGTCAGAACCTTATCCACAACCATCTCTCCTAAAGCACTACGTCAACGCCATTGCGCACGACGCGTTTGTCCAGATCACCGCCCAGCCAGTAAGCCAGGTCTGCCGGACGATCAATATTCCAGGCCACAAAGTCAGCCACTTTACCGGGTTCAAGCGAGCCGTGAGTCTCACCCATGCCCAGCGCCGTGGCCGCATGCTGGGTCACACCTGCCAGGGCCTCTTCCGGCGTCATGCGGAACAGGGTGCAGGCCATGTTCAGCATCAAACGCAGTGACAAGCCCGGCGAGGTACCCGGATTGAGGTCACTGGCGATGGCGATTTTCACCCCGTGCTTGCGCAGAGCCTCCATCGGCGGCAATTGGGTTTCACGCAAAAAGTAGAACGCACCGGGCAACAGCACCGCCACGGTACCGGACTCGGCCATGGCGATGGCGTCTTGCTCGGTCATAAACTCCAGATGGTCCGCCGACAACGCCTGATAGCGTGCCGCCAGGCTGGAGCCATGCAGCGAAGACAGCTGCTCGGCGTGCAATTTGACCGGCAGACCCAACTGCTGCGCCACTTTAAACACCCGCTCCACCTGCGCCGGGGAAAACGCCAGGTACTCGCAGAACGCATCTACGGCGTCGACCAGGCCTTCGGCTGCCAGTGCAGGCAGCATTTCACTGCAAATATGCTCGATATAGTCATCGGCACGGTCTTTGTACTCTGGCGGCAAGGCATGGGCCGCCAGGCAGGTGCTGCGCACCGTAACCGGCAGTTCCTCACCCAGGCGACGAATCACCCGCAGGATTTTGCGCTCACTCTCAAGACTCAGGCCGTAACCAGACTTGATCTCGACACTGGTAACGCCATCACGCAACAAACACAGCAAACGCTGACGAGCACTGGCGAACAATTCATCTTCGCTGGCGGCACGCGTCGCACGCACGGTGCTGGCAATGCCGCCTCCGGCTGCGGCGATCTCGGCATAGCTCACGCCCTGCAGGCGCTGCTCGAATTCACCGCTGCGATTGCCGCCAAACACCGTGTGGGTATGGCAGTCGATCAGCCCCGGTGTCACCCACGCGCCTTCCAGGCCGTGGGTTTGCCGATACTCGCCCGTCGGCAACTGCTGACGCGGACCAATCCACTCAATGTAGCCGTCACGGGTGACGATGGCGGCATCCTCGATGATCGAGTACATGCCATTGGCCATGGTTGCGACATTGCAGTGTTGCCAAAGGGTTTTCATTGCGTCACTCCGTCAATGATCAAAAACTCAGGAAAGCTCGGGCGCCACTTCAACCGCACGGCCCGCTGCCGGTTTTACCCACAACAGATAAGCCACAACCAGCAGGACGATCCAGACCACACCTACCATCAATGCTGCCTGGGTCTCAGGGAAGTAACCCAATACGCCGAAGATAAACACCATGAACGCAATAGCAGCGATCGGTGCATAAGGCCAGAACGGAACCGGGAACTTGAGTTCAGCTACTTGCTCGGCAGTCATGGAACGGCGCATGGCCACTTGGGTGACCAGAATCATCAGCCACACCCAAACCGTGGCGAAGGTGGCGATAGAGGCGATGACCAGGAAGATGTTTTCCGGGATCAGGTAGTTAAGCACCACACCAAACAGCAAAGTGGCACCCATCACCAGTACGGTCATCCACGGCACGCCGTGGCGGGAGATTTTGGCAAAGCCTTTAGGCGCCTGCCCTTGCTGGGCCAGGCCGTACATCATGCGGCCTGCGCCGAAGATGTCACTGTTGATGGCCGACACCGCCGCCGAGATCACCACGATATTAAGAATAGTGGCCGCCGAGCTGATGCCCAGGCTGTCAAAAATCTGCACAAAGGGGCTGCCCTGGCTGCCGATCTGGGTCCACGGGTAGATAGCCATCAATACAAACAGGGTCAGCACGTAGAACAGCAAGATGCGCAGAGGCACTGCGTTGATCGCTTTAGGAATCACACGCTGCGGATCTTTGGCTTCACCAGCAGTGATACCGATGATTTCAATGCCGCCAAAGGCAAACATCACCACGGCAAACGAAGCGATCAAACCGCCGACGCCGTTAGGCATAAAGCCGCCGAAGGACCACAGGTTACTGATGCCGGTCGCGACTGCGTCAGAGCTGCCGGAGGTGCCGATGCCAAACAGCATGATGCCGAAGCCAGCCAGGATCATGGCCACAATGGCCGCCACTTTAAGCAGCGACAGCCAGAATTCCATTTCACCGAAGACTTTGACGCTGCACAGGTTAAGCCCGCCGATCAGCAGAACGATGCCCAATACCCAGATCCAGCGCGCCACTTCCGGGAACCAGAAGCCCATGTAAATGCCGAAGGCGGTGACATCGGCCAGACACACGATGATCATCTCGAAGGCGTAGGTCCAACCGAGGATAAAGCCGGACATGGGGCCCAGGTAGGTGCTCGCGTAATGACCGAACGAGCCGGACACCGGGTTATGCACGGCCATTTCGCCCAGTGCGCGCATCACCATAAAGACCGCAGCGCCACCAATCAGGTAGGCCAGCAGCACAGCAGGCCCAGCCATCTGGATGGCAGCGGCTGAACCATAAAAAAGACCCGTTCCGATCGCTGAACCCAGCGCCATAAAACGGATGTGGCGAGCAGATAGCCCGCGTTTCAAACCTTGAGTTTGCGTTTGCATTTCGCGTCCTTGGATTATTTTTGTCGGCGAAAACAGAGACGCAGAAGGTCCAGGAAGGACCCTCTGCGTTTTTTTGAGTTACAGGCTTGGCAGAACGTGAGCAGGCACCAGCTCGTTCAGGCAGCGAGTAGCCAGCAGTTGCATGGCAATTTCGATGTCCGGGGCGAAGAAGCGGTCTTTCTCATAGTGCGCAACCTTGCTGCGCAGGGTGGTGCGGGCGATTTCCAGTTTGGCGGAAGTTTTCAGGCCATCACGCAGATCCAGACCCTGGCACGCGGCCAGCCATTCGATCGCCAGTACGCCACGGACGTTCTCAGCCATTTCCCACAGACGCTTGCCAGCAGAAGGCGCCATCGATACGTGGTCCTCCTGGTTGGCAGAGGTAGGAATGCTGTCCACGCTATGCGGGTGGGACAACGCTTTGTTCTCGCTGGCCAGGGCCGCCGCCGTAACCTGGGCGATCATAAAGCCGGAGTTCACACCGCCATTGGCCACCAGGAACGGTGGCAATTGCGACATGTGCTTGTCCATCATCAACGAAATGCGGCGCTCGCTCAGCGAGCCGATTTCGGCAATTGCCAACGCCATGTTGTCGGCAGCCATCGCCACCGGTTCGGCGTGGAAGTTACCGCCCGAGATCACGTCGCCCTGCTCGGCAAATACCAGCGGGTTATCCGACACTGCGTTGGCTTCGATGCCCAGCACCTCGGCGGCCTGACGGAACTGAGTCAGGCAGGCGCCCATGACTTGTGGCTGGCAACGCAGGGAGTACGGGTCTTGTACCTTGTCGCAGTTTTTGTGCGACTCGGAGACTTCGCTGCTTGCGCCCAGCAGATCGCGATAAATCGCAGCGGCGTCGATCTGACCGCGCTGACCACGGGCAGCGTGAATGCGCGGGTCGAACGGCGAGCGCGAACCCAGCACCGCTTCAACCGTCAGGCCACCGCAGGCCATCGCGGCGGCAAACAGGTCTTCGCCTTCAAACAGACCGCGCAGGGCGTAGGCCGTCGATACCTGAGTACCGTTGAGCAACGCCAGACCTTCCTTGGCAGCCAGGGTCAGCGGCTCAAGACCGGCTTGTTTCAAGGCAGTGACGGCATCCAGCCACTCACCCTTGTAACGTGCCTTGCCTTCGCCCAGCAGCACCAGCGACATATGCGCCAACGGCGCCAGATCGCCCGATGCACCCACCGAACCTTTCAGCGGAATATGCGGGTAAACCTCGGCATTGATCAGGGCGATCAAGGCATCGATCACCACACGACGAATCCCGGAGAAACCACGGCTCAGGCTGTTGACCTTGAGCACCATGATCAGGCGCACCAGATCATCACTGATCGGCTCGCCGATACCGGCGGCGTGGGACAGCACCAGGGAACGCTGGAGGTTTTCCAGGTCTTCGCTGGCAATTTTGGTCGAAGCCAACAAACCGAAACCTGTATTGATGCCATAGGTGGTGCGGTTTTCGGCAAGAATCTGCTCAACGCACGCCACACTGGCATCGATCTGCGCCGAAGCGCTCGCGTCCAGGCTGAGGGTTACCGGCTGCTGATAAATGTCACGCAGTTGGGCAAGGCTCAGTTGGCCGGGGATCAGGTTTAACTCAAGCACGTTAATACTCCTTCACGCGTGTTACCGAAATTATAGAAATCTTGTGGGAGCGAGCCCGGGGTTAGCCGTTGATCATCGGCAGGTTCAGACCCTGCTCATTGGCACAATCGATGGCGATGTCATAGCCTGCATCGGCGTGACGCATTACGCCGGTGGCCGGGTCGTTGTGCAGTACGCGGGCAATGCGCTCGGCCGCCTCGTCAGTACCGTCACACACGATCACCATGCCCGAATGCTGGGAGAAGCCCATACCTACGCCGCCGCCGTGGTGCAGCGATACCCAGGTCGCGCCACTCGCGGTGTTAAGCAAGGCGTTCAGCAGTGGCCAGTCAGACACAGCGTCCGAACCATCCTGCATGGCTTCGGTTTCACGGTTCGGGCTGGATACCGAGCCGGAGTCCAGGTGGTCGCGGCCGATCACGATCGGGGCTTTCAGCTCGCCGCTGCGCACCATTTCGTTGAACGCCAGGCCCAGCTTGGCGCGCTGGCCCAGACCGACCCAGCAGATACGTGCCGGCAGGCCCTGGAAGCTGATGCGCTCGCGCGCCATGTCCAGCCAATTGTGCAGGTGAGCGTCGTCGGCGATCAGTTCCTTGACCTTGGCGTCAGTCTTGTAAATATCTTCGGCATCGCCCGACAGCGCGACCCAACGGAACGGGCCGACACCACGGCAGAACAGTGGACGGATATAAGCAGGAACAAAGCCCGGGAAATCGAAGGCGTTTTCTACGCCAACTTCTTTGGCCATCTGACGGATGTTGTTGCCATAGTCGAAAGTTGGAATGCCAGCTTTCTGGAATGCCAGCATGGCTTCAACGTGTTCGCCCATCGAAGCCTTGGCGGCTTTAACCACTGCTGCCGGATCGGTCACGGCGCGGTCGCGGTACTGTTCCCAGGTCCAGCCTTTTGGCAGGTAGCCATTCAGTGGGTCATGGGCGCTGGTCTGGTCGGTAACCATGTCCGGGCGTACACCACGGCGAACCATTTCTGGCAACAATTCAGCGGCATTCCCACATAGCGCGATGGAAATCGCTTTGCCTTCTGCGGTGTATTTCGCAATTCGGACCAGCGCGTCATCCAGGTCCGCGGCTTGCTCGTCGACATAACGGGTGGCCAGACGGAAATCGATACGGCTTTGCTGGCATTCGATATTCAGCGAGCAGGCACCGGCCAGGGTTGCTGCCAGCGGTTGCGCGCCACCCATGCCGCCCAAGCCTGCGGTCAACACCCATTTGCCGACCAGACTGCCGTTGTAGTGCTGGCGACCGGCTTCAACGAACGTCTCGTAAGTGCCCTGGACGATGCCCTGGCTACCGATATAGATCCAGCTGCCGGCAGTCATCTGGCCGTACATGGCCAGGCCTTTGGCGTCGAGTTCGTTGAAATGCTCCCACGTGGCCCAATGCGGTACCAGGTTGGAGTTGGCGATCAGTACCCGCGGTGCGTTGCTGTGGGTTTTGAACACGCCGACCGGCTTGCCCGATTGCACCAGCAGGGTTTCGTCATCGTTGAGGTTGGTCAGGCTTTCGACGATCTTGTCGTAGCACTCCCAGTTACGCGCAGCCCGGCCAATACCGCCATACACCACCAGTTCAGTCGGGTTCTCGGCCACTTGCGGGTCGAGGTTGTTCATCAGCATCCGCAGTGGCGCTTCAGTCATCCAGCTTTTGGCTGTGAGCTGGGTGCCACGGGCGGCGCGGATCTCACCATCACGGTGACGGGTGAACGAAGCAGGCGATTTTGGGGTAGTTGAAGTCACGGGTAACTCCTCAGCGTTGGGCAGATGCGTCGGGTGTGAGAAGAGGATCGACGCACACTTATGTACTTGTACATACAAGCATATGCAAGTTAGCGGCCAATCTGAAAATTTTCGTAATGAAAAAGCTGAAAGCCCCGTAAATAAAGGTGCAGAGCAGTGAGAGGCGTTTTTAACGGGAGAGAGGAGGATTCGATGGGATGTTACTGAAACAGACTTGTGCGCTGATTTGGGGCGTTTGGTAACAAGCAAGGGGGGGATATTTTGTGGGAGCGGGCTTGCTCGCGATGCAGGCACTAAGGCTTGTCAGTTAAACCGAGTTGAACCTATCGCGAGCAAGCCCGTTCCCACATGACCATCACTGAGTTAGACGGCGCTCAACTCAATCACACAGCACAGACCGGTCAGGGTGATTTCCAGCAACTGGCGATTGCCGCTCAGTTGCAGGCAATCATAACGGCCCAGGTGTTCGTGGCTGGTGTTACCCACACCCACGTGCACATGCTGACCCGCACTGAACACCAGCACTGTATGCGCCGAGCTAAACAGGCGCTGCGGGGTTGCTGCATCCATCCATTGCAGGCGTGCCGCGTAACGCTGCGGTGCATAGATCAGATTGAAGTCGCGTATCGGACCATCAATCAGTGTGCAACTGACAGCGCTTTCACCCTTGAACGCAAACGCATCGAACGGTAACAGCGCCCGGGTACTTACACCGTCCACTTGCAGGTTCATACCCGCACCTTGCAGCACGCTGATAATCCGTTGATAGCCGTCAAAGCGCGAAAAACCGCCAGACTCGCCAATATCGGCAATCGACAGGCGCCAGCCAAAGCCTTCCAGGCCCTCGCCCGCATCACGGGTGATTTCTTCGGTGCTGCCACCGCCGTTTTTCCACGGCATGCGTGGGTAATCGGCGGCGCGTAAAACAACAGGCTGGCTCATTTGCTGAAACGTCCTTCAAGGCGATGACGGGAACCGGGATGAATCAAACGGGCGGCGGTAACAGGCTGACGGCCCGACCAGGTGCGGCGGCGAATCAGCAGGCACGGCTCGCCCGGCTCGATTTGCAGCAGCTTGCACTCTTTAGGGTCAGCCAGAATTGCCTCAACCACATGTTCGCCTTCGGTCAGCGGTGCGACTTGGGACAGATAGGCGTAAGGCGTTTGCAGGGTGAAGTCCTGCTTGAGGTAGTCCGGCGCCACTTGGGCGTTGACGAAACGGTCCTCGATTTGCACGGCAATCCCGTTTTCGTAGTGCACGATCAACGAATGAAAGACTTTCTGCCCTTCACGCATATCCAGCACCGCAGCGCGCTCAGAGCCAGCCATTTCTTCACCCAGGCTGATCACCTTGCAGGTGTGCTTGTGCCCACGAGCAGCGATTTCATCGGCGATATTGTTGACTTCAAACAGCGCGGACTGGGTCTTGGGCTCGGCCACAAAGGTGCCGACACCCTGCATGCGCACCAGCAAGCCGTCGGCGGTCATTTCACGCAGCGCACGGTTGATGGTCATGCGGCTGAAGCCCAACTGGGTCACCAGTTCGCTTTCAGAAGGCACACGGTAATGCGGCGGCCAGTTACCACTCTGGATTTGTTGAGTGATCATTTGCTTTACGCGGGCGTAAAGCGGGGCCGGGCTATCGCCCATGTGGGCGGCCAGCGGGGACACGACAGGCGGAGTCGACACAGGCAATCCTTGTTCATGAGTTAAGTGCGTAGCTTGCCGGAGTTTACCGAGCAGGCAAACGTCTGTATATGTATATACAAATAACAAACTTTGGGGTACCGAACCGATGTCCGTCTACTTTGCCGAGCGCGCGCTGTTACCTACAGGCTGGGCTGCCAATGTCCGAATCGAGGTCGGTGCCGATGGCTGCCTGACCCAGGTTCAAGCCAATGCCGACGCGCACGGCACCGAGCGCCTGAGCGGGCCACTGCTGCCGGGCATGCCGAATCTGCACTCCCACGCGTTCCAGCGGGCCATGGCCGGCTTGGCCGAAGTTGCGGGCAACCCCAATGATAGCTTCTGGACGTGGCGCGATCTGATGTATCGGCTCGTCGGAAAAATCAGCCCCGAGCAGCTCGGCGTTATTGCCCGCCAGTTGTATATCGAAATGCTCAAGGCGGGTTACACCTCGGTTGCCGAGTTCCATTATGTGCACCACGACCTGTCGGGCCAGCCCTATGCCAATCCGGCAGAGCTGGCATTGCGTATCAGCGAAGCGGCGCGTTCCACCGGGATTGGTCTGACGTTACTGCCAGTGCTTTATACCCACTCGGGCTTTGGCGGCCAGGCCCCAAATGACGGCCAGCGGCGCTTTATCAACAGCACCGAGCAGTACCTGAAACTGCAGCAGCAGTTGCAACCGCTGCTGGCGCAGCAACCTGCGCAAGCCTTGGGCCTGTGTTTCCACTCGTTGCGTGCCGTGACTCCCGAGCAAATCCACGAAGTGCTGGGCGCCAGCAACACGACCTGCCCGGTGCATATCCATATTGCCGAACAGCAAAAGGAAGTCGACGATTGCCTGATTTGGAGCGGCAAGCGCCCGATCCAGTGGCTTTATGACAATGTCGAAGTCGATCAGCGCTGGTGCCTGGTACATGCCACGCATGCCAATGCGGATGAAGTACAGCGCATGGCGCAAAGCCAGGCGGTGGCCGGGCTGTGCCTGACCACTGAAGCCAACCTGGGTGACGGTATTTTCCCGGCGGTGGACTTCCTCGCTCAGGGTGGGCGCATGGGCATCGGCTCGGACAGCCATGTGTCCCTGAGCGTGGTTGAAGAACTGCGCTGGCTGGAATACGGCCAGCGCCTGCGCGACCAGCGCCGCAACCGCATGTACCGCAGCGATCAGCCGATGGTCGGGCGCACGTTATACGACGCAGCATTGGCGGGTGGTGCGCAAGCGATGGGGCAAGCAGTTGCTGGCCTGGCAGTGGGCCAGCGCGCCGACTGGCTGGTGCTTGACGGTAACGACCCGTATCTGGCCACGGCACAGGACGACGCCATCCTTAACCGCTGGTTGTTTGCCGGTGGTGATCGTCAGGTGCGTAACGTAATGGTCAATGGCCAGTGGGTTGTGCGCGATGGCCGTCATGCCGATGAAGAAGCCAGTTGCCGCGATTTCACCCGAGTGCTGCGGGAGTTGTTGGGGTAATCCGTTATCACAATATTTATGTGGGAGTGGTGGTGCGACGATTCGAATGGCTCGCGATGCCACTCCCACAAATAATTGTCTACAACCCGTTCAGCTCTTTCGCAGCCCATTCCCGCACTTCGGCATAGGGATAGTTCTCCAGCGCCGCAAACCCGGGAATAGCCCGCGCTTTCATCTTGGTGAACATCGGCACACTGATCCCGCACAAAAACCGGGTCAGGCGTTCTGCCGGGGGATAACTTCCCGAATACTCATGATGCCTGTGGATAAAAGCACCGCACAAAGCCTCGAAGTTTTTATCCACAAGCGGCGCCAATGCAGGCGGCTCCGGCAATCGGGCCACCTGCCCTGCGCACACCGAACAATGCCCGCACTGCTGCGGTGCCTGTTCGTCGCCAAAGTACTGTGCCAGCCGGTGGCTGAGGCAGGTATCACTGGCGAACAAGTCAAGCATCGCGTGAATGCGCACAATCTCGCCGTGCTCATGAGCGGTGAAATAAGCATGCAGCTCCTGGCTCAGCAACCCGGCATCAAAATCGCTCACCAGCAGGCTGTAGACATCTGTCATCTGCTTGCTTTCAAGCTCGATCCAGCCCTTCTCCTGAAAGTAATCCAGCGCCTTGACCACGCGGTTACGGTCAGCCTGATGCTGCGCGTACAGCGTCTCGAAATTCACCGTGGCCCAGGTTCTGGCGCGGGTGGAGGTCTGGATGATGGCCGAGACAAACTGCTGGCGCTCACCTTCGAACTTGGCCAGCAAGGCCTCGGGCTCGATCAGAAACTTGAACCGGTACTCCGCAAAATAGGCGTAGCGTGGGGCAATCAGGCCACGCAGTTCCAGTTGCACCAGTAAGGTTTTAAGCGGCAACTGACGAATATTGCTCTGATCGGACAACGGCAGAAGCATAAACTCCCACTGCCCCTCAGGTATCGCCCCACGCAATTCATCGAGCACACAGCGAATACCCTCCAGTTCAGGCGTGTCGCCATACACAAAGTTTTCCAGCACGTTAAGGCTGTCGCGGTTGGCCAGCACCAGGCATTCGGATGGCTCACCATCACGCCCGGCGCGGCCGATTTCCTGACTGTAATTCTCAATCGACTTGGGCAAGTCGAAGTGCACCACATTACGGATATCGCTTTTATCGATGCCCATTCCGAAGGCGATGGTCGCGACAATGCAGTTCAACTGCCCGCCCATAAACTGGCGTTGGATGCCCTCGCGCTGCTCATGGGGCAAACCGGCGTGATAGGCGTTGGCGCTGATCCCGTGCTGATTGAGGTGCTGGGCGATCTTCTCGGCGGTCTTTTGCAGCGTGACGTAGACGATGCTCGGCTGACCGATACGCTCGCCCATCCACTGCACCAGACGCTGACGCTTGGCTGCACCGCTGACCGGCTCAACCCACAGATTGAGGTTGGCGCGATAAAAACCGGTGGTGATGACATCCGCCTCGGCAATCGCGAACTTGGTCTGCATGTCAGCGATAACATTGGGTGTGGCTGTAGCCGTCAGCAGCAAGGCTTGCGGGATATTGAACTGGCGCTGGTAGTCCGGCAGCTTCAAATAGTCCGGCCGAAAGTTATGCCCCCATTCGGAAATGCAGTGGGCTTCGTCCACTACCAGCAACGAGATTGGCACTTGCTGCAAAAAGTTACGGAAGCGTTCGTTTTTCAGGCGCTCGACCGAAATCATCAGAATCTTCAATTCACCCGCTTTGGCCCGGGCCATGACGGTACTGGCCTGATCACGGCTTTGCGCCGAATCAATGCTGGCTGCCGCGATGCCATGGCGCTGCAAAAACGCCAGCTGGTCCTGCATCAGCGCCAGCAAGGGCGAAACCACCAGCGTCAGGTGCGGCAATAACAGCGCTGGCAATTGATAACACAATGACTTGCCCGACCCCGTCGGAAAAATCGCCGCTGCCGAACGCCCAGCTAAAACAGCACTGATCGCTGCCTCTTGCCCGGCACGAAACTGTGGATAACCGAAAACCTGTTCCAGGGTGTTGTACATCACTGTCACTCCATTGACCGCTGCAAAGCGTAAAACTCTAACGCGAGGTTTGCAGCCGATCGAGAATAGGCCGGGGGCAAATTGAGAGGGGATGATACAGACGTGTCATGAAATCAGAGGTGATCGCTAGTGCAGACGCTTTTGCGCGGCTACGTAGACGGCATTTTCATCGCGCCGACCGACACCAAGCACCAAAACTATCAAGCGGTTATCAATCACTTCATACACCAGCCTCACCCCGCTGGCTCGAAGTTTGATCTTGTAACAGTTCGCCATGTTGCTGAGCCTGGCTGAAGGCACTTTAGGGAATAACAGGCGCGATTTAAGCTTTTTCAATAGCTGGATCTGAAGGGTCTTATCCAGCTTTGCCAGTTCCTTTTTTGCTTCGAGTTCAAACTCAAGGCTATAGGTCTTGATTGCATCTGCCTGGGTTTCAGCTTTTTTCGGCAGTTGCGATGAGCTCATTAATATCGACCTTGATTGTAGGCTTGCCGCGCCTTTCATTGACCAACCGGGCCAGTTCGGCGTCGTCGATCATCTCCAGCAGCAACTCATAGCGCTCTGGCGAAAGGATGTAAAAAGCCGGTTCATTGCGATTGAGAATGACCATGGGATCACCGCCGCTTTCACGATAAGTGCCCATAGGGTCTTTTTTCAGATCTGTCACTGAAGCAGCGACTTTAGCGAGCATGGCGAATGTCATGATAGGGCCTCATGCCTGTGTATTAAGAATGACTCATCTGCGAAGCCTGTAAGTCATCTGAACGAAGCTGAACAAGCCTATAAGGTAGCACTTCAATTAGCGTTTTTAAAGGCACCTATAAAAGTACGACCAAACAACCTAAACCCCCGGATACTCAATTATGAATCTCGCCCCTGACCTCCCGGACACCCCCACCCTGCGCGAGCTGATGCAGGTGCTGCATGAAGAAATAGGCTTGCCGGAGCACAAGGCCGTAGGCCTGAAGACGTCGATCAACCTCGACCTGGGCTGCAACGGCAGTGATGCCCAGCACCTGATGGAAACCCTGGAGGAGCATTTCGGCCTGGAGCTGGCGGATTACGATGCCTACCGCTATTTCCAGCCTGCCGGTAACGACCCGCATCTCAAGCGTAAGGCCAAGGGCCGCGAGGGCAAAGTGCCGCTGAGCATTGGCATGCTGTATGAAGCGATCAGCAGTGGTCATTGGGATACGCAAAAACTGGAAGGTTAGGCAGATTACTGCGGGTGCGACGATTCGACTTGCTCGCGATGCAGGCAGCACGGTCTTTCAGTTGAACCGAGTGGATGCCATCGCGAGCAAGCCCGCTCCCACAGAATGAAAACTCCCGGAAAAATTTCAGAAACAAAAAAGCCGCCTTTTCAGGCGGCTTTTTCGTCAATCAACACACTGACCGATTGCTTACGCCTTCGGGCCAGCAGCCTTGATCGCATCGCTGACGTCGAACTTCTTGAAGTTCTCAACGAACAGGCCGGCCAGGGCCTTGGCTGCTTCGTCGTAGGCCGCTTTGTCAGCCCAGGTGTTGCGTGGGTTCAGCAGAACTGTATCAACGCCCGGTACGGCCAATGGCACGTCGAGGTTGATGATGTCCAGGTGCTCGGTTTCTGCGCCGATCAGAGCACCGCTCTGGATCGCTGCAATCACCGCACGAGTGGTCGGGATGTTGAAACGCTTGCCAACGCCGTAGCCACCGCCGGTCCAGCCGGTGTTAACCAGATACACCTTGGAGCCGAAACCACGGATGCGCTTGATCAGCAGCTCTGCGTATTCGCCAGCCGGACGCGGGAAGAACGGTGCGCCGAAGCAGGTGGAGAAAGTCGACTTGATGCCGCTGCCCGACCCCATTTCAGTGGAGCCCACCAGTGCGGTGTAGCCAGACAGGAAGTGGTAGGCCGCTTGCTCTTCGCTGAGGATCGACACCGGTGGCAGTACGCCAGTCAGGTCGCAGGTCAGGAAGATTACAGCGTTCGGCTCGCCGCCCAGGTTCTTCTCGGAGCGCTTGGCAACGTGTTCCAGCGGGTAAGCGGCGCGGCTGTTCTGGGTCAGGCTGACATCGGCATAGTCAGGGTGACCGGCATCGTCGAGCACAACGTTTTCCAGCACGGCGCCGTGTTTGATGGCTTTCCAGATAACCGGCTCGTTCTTCTCCGACAGATCGATGCACTTGGCATAGCAACCGCCTTCGATGTTGAACACCACGCCCTCGCCCCAGCCGTGTTCGTCGTCACCGATCAGGTAACGGCTTTCATCGGCAGACAGGGTGGTTTTACCAGTACCCGACAGACCGAAGAACAGGGTCACATCGCCTTCTTCGCCAATGTTGGCAGCGCAGTGCATCGGCAGTACGTCAGCAGCAGGCAGCAGGAAGTTCTGCACCGAGAACATGGCTTTTTTCATTTCACCGGCGTAACGCATACCGGCGATCAGCACTTTTTTCTGAGCGAAGTTGAGGATCACGCAACCGTCGGAGTTGGTGCCATCACGCTCAGGCACGCACTCGAAGTTGGCCACGTTAAGCACTTGCCACTCATCACGACCGGCCGGGTTGTACTTGGCAGGGTTGATGAACAGGCAACGACCGAACAGGTTCTGCCAGGCAGTCTGGGTGGTCATTTTCACGGCCAGGTAGTGGTCTTCGGAAGCACCTACATGCACGTGGGAAACGAAATGCTCTTGCGCGTTGTTGAACGCCTCGACGCGGTCCCACAGGGCATCGAACTTGTCGGCCGGGAACTTGCGGTTGATCGGGCCCCAGGCAATGGCAGCCTGAGTGGACGGTTCTTCAACAATGAAGCGGTCAGCCGGCGAACGGCCTGTACGGTGGCCAGTTTCGACAACCAGTGCGCCATTGTCGGCAAGCACGCCTTCACCACGGTTCAGGGCTTCTTTGACCAGATCGTCGATGCTCAGATCGGTGTACACGGCGTTATTAGCTTGCGTCATGAGGTTCCCCGTCGGCCATTGGCCGAGTGCGCCAAACGTTTTGTAGTAGAAAAGTTTGCACTACTACCGCGAAAAAAGTGGGCCGGATTATGCCAGAAAACCCCAAAAAGAGTAGGCCCCACCTGTCAGAACCGCGCAAGAACGGGCTTTGACAGGTGTTTTACCTAGGCTGAAACGTTTTAGTGATGAGTGCCCGAAGGGGATTCAACACCTGCGCCAGCGAACAATTGATCGACATCTGCAGCATCAAACAGGTAGCGCTCGTTGCAGAACTGGCAGTCGATTTCGATATGACCGCCATGCTCGGTCACCAGATTGAGCGCATCGGCGTGCCCCAGACTGGTCAGGGCATTGCCCGAACGTTCACGGGAGCAGCTGCACTTGAATTCAATGGCCTGATTATCAAACAGGCGCACCGTTTCTTCGTGATACAGGCGATGCAGGATGGTTTCGTTGTCCAGGCCCAGCAGCTCTTCGGCCTTGAGTGTATCGCCCAGCATCAGCAAACGATCCCAGCTGTCGACGCGCTCGTCTTCATCCTTGACCACATCGGCAGGCAACTGCTGCAAGAACATGCCGCGGGCACGCTGGCCATCAGCAACCAGCCAGAAACGGGTCGGTACTTGCTCGGACATCACGAAGTAGTTGGTGAAACAGTCAGCCAGGGTTTCGCCGTTCAGGTCCACAATGCCCTGGTAGCGTTTGCCAACCGTCGGATCGATGGTAATAGCCAGTACGCCGTTAGGCAGCAGGTCTGCGAGGGTGGCATCCGCCGCAATGCCAGCCGCGTCGAAACGGGCCAGGCCGCGAATCTCTCGGTCGCTGGTGCACTCGATCATCAGCAGCGGCACCGGGCCCTCGGAACGTGCCTGCAGGCTCAGCAAACCATCAATTTTCTGGTTGCCCACCAGCAACGCAGCCGCAGCCATCAGTTCGCCCAGCAACTGCTGTACCGGCTGTGGATAAGCGTGCTTGGCCAACACGTCAGCGTAGCTGTGCTCCAGCGAGGCCAGCTCGCCGCGGGCGTCGCTGGTGTCGAACATAAAGCGTTGTGTGGCATCGGTTTTGTGTAAGTCGGACATAAGAATAGAGTTCTGAATGGGTGACAAAATGTGTTCGGGTCTTTGAATATCGTAAAAATCTAATGAGCCTATATGGCGCCATGCAGTGACGATTACAAGTTGTGCGCGCGCAGACTCGACGTACGGTTTAGGCTCACTCGGCCCCGCTGGCATCATGAAATTGATGCAGCTGGCGCCGCTGTTTCTTGGTCGGCTTGCCATCGGTGCTGATGCCCATAGCTCCGGATTTGCGCATGGCCGCCGCATTTTCGCGCTTGGCGATGCTTTGTTCGGTTTCGGCATAGAGCAATTGGGCTTCGGGAGCGCCACGGCGCACCACTGACAGGGCTTTGACTTCCACAGTGCGTTCTTCAAGGCCTACACGTATCTGTAGTTCATCGCCCAGGCGCGGTTCTTTACTCGGCTTGCAGCGTTCACCACGGCAATGCACCTTGCCGCTTTCAATCGCAGCTTTGGCGAGTGCCCGAGTCTTATAAAAACGCGCGGCCCAGAGCCACTTGTCCAGGCGAACCTTGTCGTCCTCTTCGTGCTTTTGCGCCACTGGAATTCCTCTTCACTAAAATAGTCAGAACTGTACTACTACTTAGGATGAACAACTGAAGCAATTGGCCCGATAGAATGCCTGCCTGCTTAGCAGCGTACACGCAGATAACTGTCGCCATTTAGCAGATATTCTGCGTGAATACCGCTTACCGGCATCGCCGGCTGTTTTACCTGCAGGGTTTCTCTCCTGCGGCCTGAATACGTTAATCGCTGGTTACTTATATTGAAGACTTTTGATCACTTGACCGTTGTCGGTCTGCGCGAGTGGGTGGCGCTCCCCGATTTGGGAGTCGCGGGCCTGCGGGCGAAAATCGACACCGGTGCCAGTACCTCCAGCTTGCACGCCACCGAGATCGAGCCTTTTGTGCGCGACGGTGTCGAATGGGTACGTTTCAATGCCCATCTGGGCACCCTGGTACAACTGCGTCACCGCCACTGTGAAGCGCCTTTGGTGGCCATTAAAACCATTAAAAGCTCCAACGGCCACGCCCAGGTTCGCTATGTGATTCGCACCGGCCTGGCGCTGGGAGATCGGGTCTGGGAGGTGGAGTTCACCCTTGCCTGCCGCAAATCGATGCGTTATCGCTTGTTGCTGGGTTCAAAAGCCCTGGTGGATGGCCAACTGGTCGTCAACCCTGAGCATAAATACGTTCAAGACAAGCCGGTGTTCCCGGTCACTACTACCTCTGCCACAGGTGTTGCATGAAGATCGCTGTGCTGTCGCGTAACCCGCGTCTGTATTCCACTCGTCGTCTGGTTGAAGCCGGTACCGAACGAGGCCATGAGATGGTAGTGATCGATACCCTGCGCGCCTATATGAACATAGCCAGTCATAAGCCGCAGATTCACTATCGCGGCAAGCCGCTGGAAGGCTTTGATGCAGTGATCCCGCGCATTGGCGCATCGGTCACGTTCTATGGTTGCGCGGTGCTGCGCCAGTTCGAAATGATGGGGGTTTTCCCGCTCAACGAATCGGTGGCCATTGCCCGCTCACGGGACAAGCTGCGCTCACTGCAACTGTTGTCACGGCGTGGCCTGGGCTTGCCAGTCACTGGTTTTGCCCACTCGCCGGATGATATTCCCGACCTGATCGAGATGGTCAACGGCGCGCCGCTGGTGATCAAGGTACTGGAAGGTACCCAGGGTATCGGCGTGGTGCTGTGTGAAACCGCCACTGCCGCCGAATCGGTGATTGAGGCCTTTATGGGGCTCAAGCAAAACATCATGGTGCAGGAATACATCAAGGAAGCGGGCGGCGCGGATATTCGCTGCTTCGTGGTCGGGGACAAGGTGATTGCGGCCATGAAACGTCAGGCCAAGCCGGGGGAATTCCGTTCCAACCTGCACCGTGGCGGTAGCGCCAGCCTGATCAAGATCACGCCGGAGGAGCGCATGACCGCCATACGTGCGGCCAAGGTCATGGGCTTGAGTGTGGCGGGGGTCGATATCCTGCGCTCCAACCACGGCCCGCTGGTACTGGAGGTCAACTCGTCACCGGGTCTGGAAGGTATTGAAACCACCACAGGCAAGGATGTGGCGGGGATCATCATTCAGCATCTGGAGAAAAACAGCAGCCCGCATATGACGCGGACCAAAGGCAAGGGCTGACGGCGGTCAACCCTATGTGGGAGCGGGCTTGCTCGCGAATGTATCAATGCGGTGTGATCAACAAACCGAGTTGTGTATCGCTAGCAAGCCAGCGCCCACAAAGTCAGCAATACCTAAACCGCCCCTCTGGGCAACATCAGCCCCAGCGGCAGGCGCACACGGGCTTCCAGCCCCCCGCCGCTGCGGTTACGCAGTTCAACATTGCCGCCATGCATGGAGGCAATGCGCTTGACGATCGCAAGGCCCAACCCTGTGCCTTTACCGCCACGGGCACGGTCGCCACGAATAAACGGGTTGAAGATGTCTTCAAGCTCCGCAGGATCAATCCCGGCACCCCGGTCCATCACACTCAGCACCACATATGGCGCGCTCACATCTCCAGACACATACGCCGCAACCTCGACGTCTTCACCTGCGTGATGCAGCGCATTGCCTATCAGGTTGTTGAGCAGGCGCTTCATCGACACCCGGCGCAGTGCAAACGGCTGGATCGGCTGCAGGCGCAAGCGCACCTGCTCGCCGTTCTGGTTGTAAGGCGCCACGACTTCGCGGATCAGCTCACACAGGTCAACTTCTTCGACCGGCTCGTCACGGCCATCACGGATAAAGGCCAGGAACTGATCGAGGATCGCGTCCATGTCTTCGATGTCACGCACCATATCGTCCGTCAGGTCGTTGTGGTTGCCCATCAACTCCAGAGACAGGCGTAAACGGGTCAGTGGTGTGCGCAGGTCATGGGACACGCCAGCGAGCATCAGCTCACGCTCACGCCCTGCCTGCTCGACGTCTTCAGCCATTTGATTGAAGGCGCTATACACCTCGGTCATTTCACTGGGCGTATCGCCCACCGGCAAGCGCACGCTGCGCCCCTGCCCCAGTTGCCGGGCCGCATACACCAGACGCTTGAGCGGCTGATTGAGCTGGCTGACAAAAATCCACGCCGAGGCGGTGGATAACAAACCAATGGCGAGGAACCAGCCCAGCACGTTCCAGATTTTCTGCCCACGCAGCGGATGCGGATACAGCGGCACTTTCAACCAGCCATCACCCAGGCTCGGGGCACGCACCCACAGCGCGGGGGATGTGTGCATGCGCAAGCGCACTTCGGTGTCCGGGCCCAGCTCGGCCTGCATCTGACGCTGGTAGATTTCGCTATAGGGCCAGTGTTGCTCGCCCTCGGGCACACCGCCACCCACGACACGAACCAGGTCCACGGCATCAATAATCTTGTTACGATTTTCTTCATCGGCGGCCCAATAGGCGCGCAGGGTCAATGCCACACCGTGGCTGTACTGGCGATCGACCAATACGTCCTCGTTCATAAGCAGGTAAACCAGGGTCAACGCCTTGGAAAACAGCACGACGATCAGGACAAGCCAGAGCGTTCGTGAGAAGAAACTTTGGGGGAACCAGACAGGGGTTTTCATAGACAGCCGCTTTTACACTTTGCAGGAGCGAGCCCAAGGACCCGCAAAAAAATGAATCGCGAGCCACCCAGGCACCACACGGTGTCCGCGTCGCTCGCTCCTACAAATGATCTGTCACTTGCTCGCGTTACCATCCGGCACAAACACATAACCCACGCCCCAGACGGTCTGGATATAGCGGGGTTTGGACGGATCAGGCTCGATCATGCGACGCAGGCGCGAGATCTGTACGTCAATGGAGCGCTCCAGCGCATCCCACTCGCGACCACGGGCGAGGTTCATCAGTTTGTCGCGGGTCAACGGCTCACGAGCATGCATGACCAGCGCTTTAAGCACCGCAAACTCACCGGTGGTGAGCATGTGCACTTCATCGCCACGCTTGAGCTCACGAGTTGCCAGGGACAGCTCGTAATCACCGAACGTCACGCTTTCGTCCTCGCTGCCTGGTGCACCCGGCACTGGCGGAGCCTGACGACGCAATACCGCACGCACTCGCGCCATCAGCTCATCGGGGTTGAACGGCTTGGCCAGATAATCGTCGGCGCCCAGTTCCAGGCCCTTGATACGGCTCAGCTCGTCGCCCTTGGCGGTGAGCATGATGATTGGCACTCGATTGCCCGCTGCACGCAGGCGGCGGCAGGCGGACAAGCCGTCTTCGCCGGGCAGCATCAAATCCAGTACCACCAGATTGAATACCTCACGAGCCAGCAAACGATCCATTTGCTCGACGTTCGGCACAGCACGGGCGCGGTAGCCCTTGCTGACGAAGAAACGTTCCAGCAGGCTGCTCAGCCCCGGATCATCATCAACGATGAGAATTTTTTCGCCTTCCGCCGTTTGTGCAATGCTGCTCATTAGATGCTCCTGTGATCTCGTCGCGCATTATGGCTTAGACGCTGTAATACGTATGGTGTGCATTGTTAGCAGATTTGTCTTCCTTAAACAGTAGACCAAGCGACGGTACTACAGCGCGCAGTGCCCTGAATCCGGGAACGCTGGTTATAATGCGCCGCCTTTTGTGTCAGGCAAGCTCGAATTTTCAATGATTGCGCCAGGATTTATTTTTTCAACAACTGGCGTAATTTGCTGACTTCACGGGTCAACAGGCTGCCCTTTTGGCCCAGGTAGCGGCCCCCACGGGCCGTTCAACCAGCCTCGCAAGCCTTCAAGCCCGGGCGTGCGAGCCTGCATCACAATTTGTCAGGTGGTTTTATGGACAGCATCAACAGCCGCATCGCCGAAGAACTTGGCGTGCGCCCGCAGCAGGTCGAAGCGGCCGTCGCTCTTCTGGATGAAGGCTCCACCGTGCCTTTTATCTCGCGCTATCGTAAGGAAGTGACCGGCAGCCTGGATGACACCCAGTTACGTCACCTGGAAGAGCGCCTGCGCTACCTGCGAGAACTCGACGAACGGCGTGTGAGCATCCTCGCCAGCATCGAAGAACAAGGCAAGTTGACCCCAGAATTGGCTCGCGACATCAAGCTCGCCGAGACCAAGACCCGCCTCGAAGACTTGTACCTGCCGTACAAGCAAAAGCGCCGCACCAAGGGCCAGATCGCCCTGGAAGCCGGCCTCGGTGAACTGGCAGACGGCCTGTTCAACGACCCGACACAAAATCCGGAAACCGAAGCAGCCCGTTTTGTCGACGCCGAAAAAGGCGTGGCTGACGTCAAGGCAGCCCTCGATGGCGCCAAGTATATTCTGATGGAGCGCTTCGCCGAAGACGCCAGCCTGCTGGACAAGCTGCGCAGTTTCCTCAAGCAGGAAGCGATCCTCAGCGCCCGCGTAATCGCTGGCAAGGAAGAAGAAGGCGCCAAGTTCCGCGACTACTTCGAGCACGACGAGCCGCTTAAAAGCATGCCGTCGCACCGCGCCCTGGCGATTTTCCGTGGCCGTAACGAAGGCATTCTCAGCTCTTCGCTCAAAGTCGGTGAAGAACTGCCCGGCACGATGCACCCTGGCGAAATGATGATTGCCCAGCGCTTCGGCCTGGAAAATCAAAATCGCCCGGCGGACAAATGGTTGGGCGAAGTGGTGCGCTGGACCTGGAAGGTCAAGCTCTATACCCACCTCGAAACCGATTTGCTGGGTGAGTTGCGCGACGGTGCTGAAACCGAAGCCATCAACGTGTTTGCCCACAACCTGCATGACCTGCTGCTGGCTGCACCTGCGGGCCCGCGTGCCACCCTGGGCCTGGACCCGGGCCTGCGCACAGGCTGCAAGATTGCCGTGGTCGATGCCACCGGCAAGCTGCTGGAATACGCCACCGTGTACCCCCACGTGCCGCACAACAAATGGGACCAGACCATCTCGGTCATGGCCGCCCTGTGCGCCAAGCACTCGGTGGAGCTGATTGCCATCGGCAACGGTACTGCCAGCCGCGAGAGTGACAAGCTGGTCATCGATCTGATGAAAAAATACCCGGCCCTGAAAGTCACCAAGGTGATGGTCTCTGAAGCCGGTGCGTCGGTGTACTCGGCCTCGGAACTGGCAGCCAAGGAATTCCCGGATCTGGACGTATCGATCCGTGGTGCGGTGTCGATTGCCCGCCGCCTGCAAGACCCGCTGGCCGAGCTGGTAAAAATCGACCCTAAATCCATCGGGGTCGGCCAGTACCAGCATGACGTGTCCCAGCTCAAACTGGCACGTGGCTTGGACGCGGTGGTTGAAGACTGCGTAAACGCCGTGGGCGTCGACGTGAACACCGCCTCCGTAGCACTGCTGGCGCGTATCTCTGGCCTCAATGCCACCCTGGCACAAAATATCGTCAGCCACCGCGATGAGAATGGCGCATTCAAAACCCGTGCGGCACTGAAAAAAGTCAGCCGTCTGGGCGAAAAAACCTTCGAGCAAGCGGCAGGTTTCTTGCGCGTGATGAATGGCGACAACCCACTGGACAGCTCCGCGGTTCACCCTGAGGCCTACCCGCTGGTCAAACGTATTGCTTCGGACACCGAGCGTGATATCCGCTCGCTGATCGGCGACGCCAGCTTCCTGAAGCGTCTGGACCCGAAAAAATTCACCGACGAAACCTTCGGTCTGCCGACGGTCACCGACATTTTGCAAGAACTGGAAAAACCGGGCCGCGACCCGCGCCCCGAGTTCAAGACCGCCGAGTTCCAGGAAGGCGTCGAAGACCTCAAGGACCTGCAACTGGGCATGATCCTCGAAGGCGTAGTGACCAACGTGACCAACTTCGGTGCTTTCGTCGATATCGGCGTGCACCAGGACGGTCTGGTGCATATCTCGGCCTTGTCCGAGAAGTTCATCAAGGACCCCCGTGAAGCGGTGAAAGCCGGTGATGTGGTCAAGGTCAAGGTCATGGAAATCGACATCCCGCGCAAACGCGTTGGCCTGTCGATGCGCATGAGCGATACCCCGGGCGAGAAAATCGACGGTGCTCGCGGCGCACGCCCGGGCTCGGCACCGCGCCAGCAAAGTACTGCTCCACGCAAGGAAAGTGTGGCAGCAGCGCCGAGCAATAACGCCATGGCCTCGTTGTTCGCCAATGCCAAACAGCTGAAGAAACGTTAATGGCACTCCCTGATGGAGTGACCCAAAGCGCCTTCAGCCAGTTGATCGGCTGCCGCGTGCAATCGTTGGAAGACGGCGTTGCCCACGTTGCGCTGAGCCTGGAGGCGCAATTGCGCAACCGGGCCGGCAAGCTGCACGGTGGCGTGTTGTTCAGCCTGGTGGATATCAGCATGGGGCTGGCGTGTTCCAGCGCCCATGGTTTCGATCAGCAGAGCGCGACCATCGAGTGCAAAATCAACTACATCCGGGCGGTGTCTGAAGGCGAAGTGCTCTGTATCGCCAAAGTCATCCACCCCGGGCGGCGCACGCTGGTCGTCGAAGCGGATGTGTTCCAGGGCGACAAACTGGTCGCAAAAGCACAAGGCACCTTCGCAGTCCTGTAGCCGCCGTTGGGTAATTTGAGTTAATTTCGGCATTGCTAACGCGGTGCCGAAATGCGCTTGGAGCGCTCAGGAGCCGAAACAGGGACGGGACCAATGCACTATCAAAAAAGCCAGGCGACCACGCCGGTTTCAACTTCACCCTTGTAGACCGTCCTGACCACCCCCATATTGGGGCGACTGACGCGTGAAGGAATCCAACTTGAGCCAACTTCTCAACCGCCGCCTGGCTCTGCTCAGCGAGCGCGCAAACCTCACTCTGCTTGAGCAATGCCTGCACGGCATCGAGCGCGAATGCCTGCGCGTCACGGCCGATGCACGCCTGGCGCAGACGCCGCACCCCGAAGAACTGGGCTCGGCCCTGACCAACGATCAGATCACCACCGACTATTCAGAGTCGCTGCTGGAGTTCATTACCCCGGCCCTGCCCGATCCGGCGCAGACGCTGGCCAGCCTCGACAAGATCCATCGCTTTGCCTACAGCAAGCTCGGCAACGAGTTCCTGTGGAGCCCTTCGATGCCGTGCCCGTTGCCGGCCGAAGAAGACATCCCGATTGCCTACTACGGCACCTCCAATATCGGCCAGCTCAAGTACGTGTACCGCAAAGGCCTGGCCCTGCGTTACGGCAAGACCATGCAATGCATTGCCGGTATCCACTACAACTTCTCCCTGCCCGAGGCCCTGTGGCCCGTGCTGATGCAGGACGAAGGCTTTGTTGGCACTGAGCGCGATTATCAATCGAGCGCCTATATCGCCCTGATTCGTAATTTCCGTCGTTACAGCTGGCTGCTGATGTACCTGTTCGGCGCCTCTCCTGCACTGGATGCCGGATTCTTGCGCGGCCGTTCGCACCAGCTTGAACAACTGGACGCAGACACGCTGTACCTGCCGTACGCTACCAGCCTGCGCATGAGCGACCTGGGATACCAGAGCAACGCCCAGGCCGGTCTGACGCCGTGCTACAACAACCTCGACAGCTACACCGACAGCCTACGCAAAGCCGTGGCCACGCCTTACGCGCCCTATGTCGAAATCGGCACGCACAAGGATGGCGAGTGGGTGCAGTTGAACACCAACATCCTGCAAATCGAAAACGAGTACTACTCCAATATCCGTCCCAAGCGCGTGACCTACACCGGCGAACGGCCGATTCAGGCTTTGGTGTCCCGTGGTGTGCAGTACGTTGAAGTGCGTTTACTGGATATCAACCCGTTCCTGCCGGTGGGCATCGACTTGCCGCAAGCGCGTTTTCTCGACGCTTTCCTGCTCTATTGCGCGCTGCAGGACAGCCCGCAGTTCGACAGTGAGGGATGTGGCAGTTGTTCTTCCAACTTCCTCAGCGTGGTCAAGGAAGGCCGCCGTCCGGGCCTGCAATTGCAGCGTGATGGCGCAGCCGTCGACATGAAGGAATGGGCAGCCGAGCTGCTGGAAAAAATCGCTCCGCTGGCCGCCCTGCTTGACCAGAGCCACGGTGGCGAGCACCACAGCAAGGCGCTGGACGAACAGTTTGAAAAGGTGCGTGACGTGTCGCTGACGCCTTCTGCCAAAGTATTGGCCAGCATGGCCGAGCACAAGGAAAGCTTCGCCCAGTTCTCCATGCGCCAGAGCCAGGTCCATGCCGAGTTCTTCCGCAGCGAACCATTGAGTGTTGAAGATCAGGCCGCGTTCGAAGAAAAAGCGCGCAAGTCACTGCTCGAACAAGCTGAGACCGAGCAAACGGAAGAAGGCGACTTTGACCTGTTTGTGGCGTCGTATCAGGCGAGTATTTTGGCGATCAGTAACTAGGCAGATCAAAAGCCCCTCATCACGCCTCTCCCGGAGGGAGAGGCGACTGATAGGGGGGTGTTCTTGCGAGCGCATGCGGTCGGCTCCTACGCAAGCTGAGGCAATGGACGGCTTACGGGTTTTGAAGGCAGGCGTACTGCTACTCTATTGCACAAAGAAACTGGCGCTGGATGCCGCTACGCAGACTGCGCATCACTTCTGTGGGAGCGGGCTTGCTCGCGATAGCATCAACTCGGCTTTCAAGACAGACCGAGTTGCCTGCATCGCGGGCAAGCCCGCTCCCACAAGGTTGGGTTACAGCGTTTTTTCAAAGATTTTCGAGTTACGCTGATAGTTGTACAACGATGCACGCGCCGCTGGCAGGCGCTCTACACCGCTAGGTACAAACCCGCGTTCACGGAACCAGTGCGCAGTACGTGTGGTTAATACAAACAGGGTTTTCAAACCCTGAGCCCGGGCGCGGTTTTCAATGCGCTCCAACAGTTCATCACCACGGCGACCATGACGGTACTCCGGATTCACCGCCAGGCACGCCAGCTCCCCCGCATCCGAATCGGCAATCTGATACAACGCCGCACAAGCGATGATCATGCCTTCACGCTCAACCACGCTGAACTGTTCGATCTCACGCTCCAGCACTTCGCGCGAGCGACGTACCAGAATGCCCTGCTCTTCCAGCGGGCTGATCAATTCAAGCAGGCCGCCAACGTCTTCAATCGCCGCTTCGCGCGTGACCTCAAATTGCTCTTGCGCCACCAGCGTACCGCCACCGTTGCGGGTAAACAGCTCTGTGAGCAACGCACCGTCTTCGGCATAACTGACGATATGGCTGCGCGCCACACCGCCACTGCAGGCCTCGGCGGCCGCTTCCAGCAATTCGGCCTGGTAGTCGCTTCCCAGGCGCTTCATATGCGCAGGCACCTGCTGTGGACGCAACTCGCGCACCAGACGCCCTTCTGCATCGAGCAAGCCCGATTCAGCGCCGAACAGCAGCAACTTGTCCGCCGCCAGGTCGATGGCGGCGCGGGTGGCGACGTCTTCACAGGCCAGGTTGAATATCTCGCCGGTAGGCGAGTAGCCCAAGGGTGACAGCAGCACAATGGAGCGCTCGTCGAGCAGGCGGTTGATGCCCTTGCGGTCGACCCGGCGCACTTCGCCAGTATGGTGGAAGTCCACACCATCGAGCACGCCGATCGGTCGCGCAGTCACCAGATTGCCGCTCGCCACCCGCAGGCGTGAGCCCTGCATCGGTGAAGACGCCATGTCCATCGACAAGCGCGCTTCAATCGCGATACGCAACTGGCCCACAGCGTCGATCACGCATTCCAGGGTGGTCGCATCGGTGACGCGCATGCCGTTGTGGTAATTGGGCACCAGCCCTCGGGCTTCAAGACGGCCATCGATTTGCGGGCGCGAACCGTGTACCAGCACCAGACGCACACCCAGACTGTGCAACAGCACCAGGTCGTGGACGATATTGCCAAAGTTGGGGTGCGCTACACCGTCGCCGGGGAGCATGACGACAAAGGTGCAGTCGCGGTGGGCATTGATGTAGGGAGACGCGTGACGAAGCCAGTTAACGTAATCGTGCATAACCAGAGCCTGTAGAAATTAAGTCGCCTAAAGAGGGCAAAAACAGCAAACGCACAGCGGGCTGGTGGTTATCGTCGAAACATTGTTGGCAACACGCGTGTACTCCTTGTGTATGGCTGTGGGAGCTGGCTTGCCTGCGATTGCATCAACGCAATCTGGCAGTAAAACCGCATTGTCTGTATCGCGAGCAAGCCCGCTCCCACAGGGAAACTGCGTTATTTCAGGCAGTAATGTTCAATCAGCTGAGTCAGTAGACGCACTGTCGGCTGCAAACGTGACATTTCCAGGTATTCACCCGGCTGATGCGCGCAGGTGATATCGCCCGGGCCCAGCACCAGCGTTTCGCAGCCAAGCTGCTGAAGATAAGGCGCTTCGGTGCCAAACGCTACTGCTTGCGCACGATGCCCGGTGAGTCGCTCAGCCACTCGCACCAACTCGGCATCGGCATCCTGCTCGAAGGGCGGTACTCCGGCGGCAATGGGTGCGAAGTCGATCTTCACCTGATGGCGCTCGGCCAGAGGTTGCAGCTTGCTGCGGATAATGGCCCGCAGCGCGTTGGGGTCCATGCCCGGCAGCGGGCGCAGGTCGAATTCCAGCGAACACTGGCCGCAAATCCGGTTGGGGTTGTCACCACCATGAATGCAGCCAAAGTTCAGGGTCGGCTGCGGCACGCTGAACTGCGGGTTGCGGTACTCATTGAGCCACTGCTGGCGCAGCCCTTTAAGCTCGCTGATTGCGTCGTGCATGGCCTCCAGCGCGCTGTGGCCCAGGCTTGGGTCGGATGAGTGGCCGCTTTGCCCGAGGATCTCGATGCGCTCCATCATCACGCCTTTGTGCATGCGGATCGGCTTGAGTCCGGTAGGCTCACCAATCACCGCAGCACGGCCCAGCGGTCGGCCCGCTTCGACCAGAGCCCTGGCTCCAGCCATCGAGGTTTCTTCGTCGCACGTGGCCAGAATCAGCAAGGGCTGCTTGAAGGGCTGATCAAGCAAAGGCCGCACTGCTTCGATCACCAGCGCAAAAAAGCCCTTCATGTCACAACTGCCCAGGCCTACCCAGCGGTTATCAACTTCAGTCAGCTTGAGCGGATCGGTCTGCCACAGCGCTTCATCGTAGGGCACGGTGTCACTGTGCCCGGCCAACACCAGCCCGCCGGGGCCGCTGCCAAAACTTGCCAGCAGGTTGAATTTACCGGGGCTGACCTGCTGGATATCGCAGTTGAAACCCAGTTCGGCCAGCCAGGTGGCCAGCAGATCGATCACCCCACGGTTGGTTTGATCCAGATGGGGCTGGGTGCAACTGACCGACGGCATGCCGATCAGAGCTGCGAATTGCTCTTTCATGGAAGGTAAAGGCATGCGCTGACTTCCTGTTGGCGGGGCGAGGCCCATCATAGAGCTATCTACGCCGCAGAATAAACCCTCGCAGCCCGCCGGGGCGGTGAGTCCTGTACACTGCACGGCCTTGGCAGCCACACTTTTTCCCGGCTGCGCAACCGTTCCTGGATTTTCCGGCCATGCAAAAAGAAACCGAAATCAAACTGCGCGTCAGCCGCGAAACCCTCGCCGCCTTGCGCGAGCACCCTTTGCTGAAAAAGCGCAACAAAAGTGGCTGGGAAAGCCGTGAGTTGTTGAACCAGTACTTCGACACGCCTGAGCGCGACCTGGCCAAGGCCAAGGTTGCCCTGCGCCTGCGCCGTGACGGTGAAGAAGTCATTCAAACCCTGAAAACCCGCGGCCAAAGCGTTGCCGGTCTGTCCGTGCGCAACGAGTACGACTGGAAACTGGCGAAAGCCAAGCTCGACACCAAGCTGCTCGACGGTGAGTGCTGGCCAGAAGAGTTGGCCGAGCTGGACAAAAAAACCCTCAAGCCCATTTTCACCACGGACTTCGTACGCGAGCGCGCTGAAATTTCCTGGGGTCGCGGCAAAGCCAAGGTGGTGATCGAAGCCGCTCTGGACCTGGGCCATGTGATCGCCGGCAAGCAGAAAGAAGAAATCTGCGAACTGGAACTCGAACTGCGCGAAGGCGAGCCGTCTGCCCTGCTGGAACTGGCCGCCGAGCTGGCCGAGAAACTGGCCCTGATGCCGTGTGATATCAGCAAGGCCGAGCGCGGCTATCGCCTGTTTGACGCCAACAGCTACGCCGTTAACCTGCCAGCACCGGTCCTGACCCCAGAGACGCCACTGGACGATGCCTTCGCCGCACTGGCCTGGCACTTGCTGGGCAATAGCCAGCGTCTGGCCGAACAGTACCGTTTCAACGGCCACTGGCGTTTGCTGCAAGACTGGGTTCAGCAACTGATTGACCTGCGTGCACTGGTCAGCAGCCTGGGCCAGGCTGCTCCACGCCAGTCCACCAGCACCCTGCGTGCTGCCCTGGATGCCCTGCTGGAAGACTGGCGCCCGCTGGTACAGATCGGCCAGGACGACGAAGACGTGCGTAAAGCCGCTCCCGAGCAGTTCCTGGAAGAGCTGGAAGACCCACGCTGGGGCCAGTTCTCGCTGAACACCTCGCGCTGGTTGATGGAGCGTAGCTGGACCGTGGATCGCGGCACCACCCGTGGCAACCGTCAGGGCGCTGCACAACTGCAAAGCTGGCTGCCGCGTCTGTTGTCGGATGAGGCGATTGCCTTGCGTCTCAATCGTTACCAGCAGCAACCCGAAGACCTGGCCGAGCAACTGCCGCGCATCGAGCGCATCCAGGCATGGCTGCGTCTGGCGCGTAACGTGCTGGAAATTCCGGAACTGGACCGTTTGTACGGCGAGATGAACAAGCTGCAGGAATTGGCCAATATGCCGATTTCTGAAGATGCGGAGCACAACGACGAATTGCTCAACGCTCGCAAGCAGCAAGCCATCGCCGTGTACCAGAACCGCGCCTGGAAGACCCTGCTGCGCGCCTAAGCGCCCGGCCAACGGCCCCTGGCGCCAGCCAAGGGCCGTTTTTGTTTACTTAGTGCCTTTGGGCATATCTGCATCCGGCGTTCGCCAGATCAAACGTGTGGTGTCGTAGCCCTGTTGCTGAGCCTTGCTGAGCAGCTCATCGCGGGTGTGCTGATCAATCTGCGGCTTGCGCGACAGCAGCCACAGGTATTTACGGTCAGGATTGCCTACCAGCGCGGTGCTGTAGTCGTCCCCCAGGTAAAGTACCCAGTAGTCGCCCTTGGTCACACCCGGCAGCAAGGTCGAGACCCAGTTGTCGAACTCCACCCACAGCTTGTCGGTTTTGCCCTCCACCTGCGGCGTCGCCGTGCCCTTGGCTTCCTCCCACTTGCCCTCGGCAGTCAGGCAGCGGTTCAGTACTGCTACGTTGCCATCGGATTTGAGGCTGTATTGGGCTTCGGACTGAACGCAGTTGCGCTGAAAGAACATGGGCAAACGTGCCTGTTCGTACCATGTGCCCTGATAACGCTTGAGATCTACGTGATCGACTGTTTTAGGCGCAAGGGCATCACTCCCGGATGTTGAGCACCCGGCCAGCACCAGCATGGCCCCCAGACCTGCTAAAAGACGCTTCATTGGTAAACCTCCCGATCAGTCTTACTTCAAACCCTGCCCCGAAAAAATCAGCACCTTATCGCCTGCGTATTGCACGCTGATAAAGCTGTTTTTATCGCCCCAAGTGCAGCTCGACATGCCCAGTGCACCCGAGCAGTCGGTCGGGCTGCCCAGCAGTTGCTCAACTTCGGCCTTGGTCATGCCCGTCGCCAGTTTTGAGTAGTTCGCCTGATTGACCTTGCTGCATGCGGCCAGCAAAACGCAGAACGACAACACCGCCAAAGTACGCAACTTCATGGAAAGCTCCTGAATTAGAAAGTCGGCTTAGCCGCTTGATGCAAGCTTAGAAGAGAAAAGCGCAGGCTGGTTCCCGCAGGGGGTAGGGATTTATCTCAGGAGGGAAAACAAATGTGGGAGCTGGCTTGCCGGCGATCGTATCGACTGGGTCTTGAAAACAGACCGCTTCGAACGCATCGCTGGCAAGCCAGCTCCCACAGATGATAGAAGCTGGGCGCTGCGGCTTACTCTTTGTGGTAAGCGGTGATGCGTGCCACTTCTTCTTTCGAGCCCAGGTACACGGCTACACGCTGGTGCAGTCCTTCAGGCTGGATATCGAGAATGCGCTGATGGCCGTCGGTCGATGCGCCACCGGCCTGCTCCACCAGGAACGACATCGGGTTAGCTTCGTACATCAGGCGCAGTTTGCCCGGCTTGGACGGCTCGCGGCTGTCGCGCGGGTACATGAACAGGCCACCGCGAGTCAGGATGCGGTGAACGTCTGCAACCATGGCCGCAATCCAGCGCATGTTGTAGTTCTTTTTCAGCGGGCCTTCTTCGCCAGCCAGCAATTCGTCAACGTAGCGCTGTACCGGAGCTTCCCAGTGACGCTGGTTGGACATATTGATGGCGAATTCCTGGGTAGTTTCAGGAATGGTGATGTCTTCGTGGGTCAACACGAAGCTGCCCATTTCACGGTCCAGGGTGAAGCCCTTGACGCCGTCGCCCAGGGTCAGCACCAGCATGGTCTGCGGGCCGTAGATGGCATAACCGGCAGCAACCTGCTGGGTGCCTGGCTGCATAAAGGCCTTTTCATTCAAAGGCTCGTTCTGAGTCAGGTATTCGTTCGGGCAACGCAGTACCGAGAAGATGGTGCCAACCGGTGCGTTGATGTCGATGTTCGACGAACCGTCCAACGGGTCGAATACCAGCAGGTACGCGCCTTTCGGGTATTTGCCCGGAATCTGATAGGCATTGTCCATTTCTTCGGACGCCATGCCGGCCAGGTGACCACCCCATTCGTTGGCTTCGAGCAGGATCTCGTTGGAAATCACGTCGAGCTTCTTCTGCACTTCGCCTTGCACGTTTTCGGTGCCCATGCTGCCCAGAACACCACCCAGGGCGCCCTTGGAAACGGCGTGGCTGATCTCTTTGCAAGCACGCGCCACCACTTCGATGAGGAAACGCAAATCAGCAGGCGTGTTGTTGCTGCGGGTCTGCTCAATCAAATAGCGACTCAGGGTAACGCGGGACATGTAAGGCTCCGAACAATGGGGAGGGGGCGAAAAACCCGCGCAGTTTAACGCGAGTTGCCGTGCAAATCTTCTAATCAGACTCAGAACCGACAGAGCGGGTTCTGCTGAACCCTTAAATCACCTGCAAAAAACCGTGTAGTCGCTGCCGCAGGCTGCGAAGGGTTGCGGAGCAACCCGTTCTCTCGAGGGCAAAGATGCCCCCTCGCAGCCTGCGGCAGCGACTACAAGAGCTTTACAGCGCCTTCCAGATGTCCGTGGCGTACTCACGTATGGTCCGGTCTGAGGAGAACCAGCCCATACGCGCCGTATTCAGTACCGCCGAGCGCCACCAGGCGTCTTTGTCATGCCACAGCTGCTCCACGCGCATCTGCGCATCCCAGTAAGCATCAAAGTCGGCACACACCAGAAACCTGTCGTACTCGATCAGCGAATCCACCAGCCCCGTGTAACGCGCAGGGTCATCGTGGGAGAACACCCCGCCGCGAATCGCCTGTAACACGTCATTAAGCCGATGAGAGGCGGCCACATCCGGCGCGGCGTGGAACTCGCCATTGCGTTTGCGCGCTTCCACCTGCTGCGAGCTGAGGCCGAAAATAAACATGTTGTCGGTACCCACCCGCTCACTCATTTCGACGTTGGCCCCGTCCATCGTGCCGATGGTCAGCGCACCGTTAAGGCCGAACTTCATGTTGCTGGTACCCGACGCTTCGTAGCCTGCAGTGGATATCTGCTCGGACAGGTCCGCCGCCGGAATGATGCTTTCAGCCAGGCTGACGTTGTAGTTGGGGATAAATACAATTTTCAGCAAACCGCGCACAGTCGGGTCGTTGTTCACCGTACGGGCAATATCGTTGGCCAGTTTGATGATGAGCTTGGCCTGCTCATAACTGGCCGCCGACTTGCCGGCAAAAATTTTGACTCGCGGCACCCACTGGTTGCCCGGTTCGGCGCGAATGGCCTGATACAGCGCCACAGTGTGCATCAAATTAAGCAGTTGGCGCTTGTACTCGTGTATCCGTTTGACCTGCACATCGAACAGCGCCTCAGGGTTGACCACCACCCCCAGGCGCTCGTAAATCAGCGCTGCGAGGGTGCACTTGCTTTGCAGGCGCTGCTCGGCGAAACGCTTGCGAAAATCGGCGCGCTCGGCAAAAGGCTCCAGCTTGATCAGTTTGTGCTCGGTCTCATCGAGCACATCTGGCCCCAGCGCATCCACCAGCATGGCGGTCAACGGCGGGTTGGCCTGGAATAGCCAGCGGCGGAAGGTTACGCCATTAGTCTTGTTGTTGATCCGGTCTGGATAGAGTCTGTGCAGTTGGGCAAATACGGTACTACGCATCAATTGGGTATGCAGGCCGGACACGCCGTTGACACTGTGCGAGCCCAGAAATGCCAGATTACCCATGCGCACCCGGCGCCCATGGTCCTCTTCAATCAGCGAGACTGCGCGCAGCACCTCAAAGTCATGAATGCCCTTGGCCCGTAGCGCATCGATATGGTGTGCGTTAATCAGATAGATAATCTGCATATGCCGCGGCAGCAGGCGCTCCATCAAACCGACGGGCCAGGTTTCCAGCGCTTCGGGCAGCAAGGTGTGGTTGGTGTACGACAGGGTATCGACGGTGACTTGCCACGCGGCATGCCACTCAATGCCGTGCTCGTCCACCAGGATGCGCATCAGCTCCGCTACCGCGATCGAGGGGTGGGTGTCGTTGAGCTGGATCGACACATGCTCGGCCAGGTTCAGCAGCGTGTCATGGACGTGAAGATGGCGGCGCAGCAGGTCCTGCAGCGAGGCCGAAACAAAGAAGAACTCCTGACGCAAGCGCAGCTCTTGCCCCGCTTCGTTGCTGTCAGCCGGGTACAGCACCCGGGAGATGCTTTCAGCCCGCACCACTTCGGCCACCGCGCCCAAATGATCGCCCGCGTTAAAGCGCCCCAAATTCAGATCATGCAACGCCCTCGCCCGCCAAAGACGCAAGGTGTTGACGCTGGCACCGCGCCAGCCCACCACCGGTGTGTCATATGCAATGGCCCGCACAGTCTCGCCCGGCCACCAGATCTGCCGTAGCTGGCCCTGTTCATCCTGTTTGGTTTCAACCGAGCCGCCAAAACCCACCGAGTACAACACTTCGGCACGCTCGAACTCCCAGGGGTTGCCAAAATCCAGCCAGTTCTCGGTTTGCTCCTGCTGCCAACCGTCGACAATGCTCTGGCGGAACAACCCGTGTTCGTAGCGGATGCCATAGCCGTGGGCGGCAATGCCCAGGGTCGACATGCTTTCCATAAAACACGCTGCCAGGCGCCCCAGACCACCGTTACCAAGGGCCGCATCAGGCTCCAGCACACGGATGCGCTCCAGATCCACACCCAGCTCGCCCAGCGCTTCACGGGCCACCTCCAGCAGCCCCAGGTTGCTCAGGCTGTCGTACAGCAAGCGGCCGATCAGAAATTCCAGCGACAGGTAGTACACCCGTTTCTGGTCCTTGCGATAAATCTGCCGGGTGCTGTCCATCCAGTGCTCGACCATATGGTCGCGGGCGGCCAGGGCAATGGCTTCAAACCAGTCATGGTCAAACGCGTGTTCCGGGTCCTTACCCACCGCGTAAGTCAGTTTGGCTACTACAGCGGCACGGAAAGCCGCCACCTGTGCGTCACGAACAAGCGGTTCCTGGGTCATCGATACAACCTCAATCGAGATGGGGCGATTTGAAGAACGAATGGTCTGAGCCTAGACGCTTCGCCAGAAACAAAGTGCTTTGTTTTGGGCTTTTTTGAGCTGTTTTTTTTCAAAACCTGACGAAGCAGGGGCTGCCCCAAAATGAGGCACATACACAGTTGCACACTTTAAAGGCCGCTTTTGATCAAAAAACCGGCAAATGGTTGTTCACTCATTCACCAACCCCGGTATGATCGCGCGCCCTGATGCACGCTGGAATACAAGCCTTGATGAAGTCCAACCTGATCGCCGCCGCGGAAATCGACCGTCTCGATACCTGGGCCAAATACTCCGCGCCCATGTGCGGCTCCTGTGTTTCCAGCTGCTGCACGCTGCCGGTCGAGGTCAAGATCAAAGACCTGATCCGCATCGGCATTGTCGATGAGTTCGAGATGGGCGACCCGCCGAAGAACATCGCCAAGCGCCTGCAGAAAGAAGGCATCGTGGAGCGTTTCAACCAGAAATCGGGGATTTTCACCCTGCAGCGCATGAGCAATAACGACTGCCTGTACCTGGATCGCAAGTCGCGCATGTGCACCATCTACGACATCCGCCCGGATACCTGCCGCAACCATCCGCGAGTGGGCCCGCGCCCGGGTTATTGCGCTTACGTGCCCAAGGCCGTTGAGCGCAAAAACAGCAGCGAGAAGTTGATGGTTTTTTAAACAGCTTACTCCAAGCCCGCTCCCACAGTAGATGTCAGGCGTTGCACAAAACCCGGACATAAAAAAACGCCCCCGACCGCAAGGTCGGGGGCGTTTTTGTAACCGCTAACTAAGTGACTTAGTTTTTGGCCTTTTTAGCAGCGCGGGTACGCTCGCCTTCGTCCAGGATCTTCTTACGAAGACGGATGGACTTAGGAGTCACTTCGCACAGCTCGTCGTCCTGGATGAATTCCAGAGCCTGTTCCAGGGTGAAGCGAACAGGTGGAACCAGAGCGATGGTTTCGTCTTTACCCGAAGCACGCATGTTGTCGAGCTTCTTGCCCTTGGTAGGGTTAACGCCCATGTCGGTGTCACGGCTGTTCAGACCAACGATCTGACCGTTGTAGATCTCTTGACCGTGCTCAACGAACAGCTTGCCACGCGCCTGCAGAGTTTCCAGGGAGTAGGTCAGTGCCTTGCCAGTCTCAACCGATACCAGAACGCCGTTCTGACGACCGGACATGGTGCCGGACTTCATGGTGTCGTAGCGATCGAAGATCGAAGTCAGGATGCCAGCACCGTTGGTCAGGGTCAGGAACTGGTTACGGAAACCGATCAGACCACGAGCAGGGATGTTGTATTCCAGACGAACACGGCCTTTGCCATCCGGCACCATGTTGGTCAGGTCGCCCTTACGCAGGCCGATTTCTTCCATCACCTTGCCCTGGGATTCTTCCGGGGTGTCGATGGTGACGTTTTCGAACGGTTCGTGCTTCACGCCGTCAACGATGCGGATGATTACTTCTGGACGACCAACGCCCATTTCGAAGCCTTCACGACGCATGGTTTCGATCAGTACGGACAAGTGCAGCTCGCCACGGCCCGATACTTTGAACTTGTCAGCCGAGTCGCCTTCTTCAACGCGCAGTGCAACGTTGTACAGCAGCTCTTTGTCCAGACGTTCCTTGATGTTACGGGAAGTCACGAACTTGCCTTCTTTACCGCAGAAAGGCGAGTCGTTTACCTGGAAGGTCATGGAAACGGTTGGCTCGTCAACGGTCAACGGCTTCATCGCTTCAACGTTCATCGGATCACACAGGGTGTCGGAGATGAACAGCGAATCCATACCGCTGATGCAAACGATGTCGCCTGCCGAAGCTTCTTCAACGTCTACACGGTGCAGACCGTGGTGACCCATCAGCTTCAGGATACGACCGTTGCGGCGCTTGCCGTCAGCGTCGATGGCAACAACCGGGGTGTTCGGCTTGACGCGACCACGGGCGATACGGCCAACGCCGATAATGCCCAGGAAGCTGTTGTAGTCCAGTGCCGAGATTTGCATCTGGAACGGACCATCACGGTCAACTTGTGGTGCTGGTACGTTGTCGACGATCGACTGGTACAGCGGGGTCATGTCTTCAGCCATTTCGGTGTGGTCAAGACCAGCAATACCGTTCAGGGCCGAGGCGTAAACCACTTTGAAGTCCAGCTGTTCTTCGGTAGCACCCAGGTTGTCGAACAGGTCGAAGATCTGGTCCAGAACCCAGTCCGGACGTGCGCCCGGACGGTCAACCTTGTTGATTACCACGATTGGACGCAGGCCGGCTTCGAAAGCCTTCTTGGTCACAAAACGGGTTTGCGGCATAGGGCCGTCTTGAGCGTCAACCAGCAGCAGAACGGAGTCAACCATCGACATTACGCGTTCAACTTCGCCGCCGAAGTCGGCGTGGCCCGGGGTATCCACGATGTTGATGTGGTAGCCGTTCCAGTTGATGGCGGTGTTTTTCGCCAGAATGGTAATACCGCGCTCTTTCTCCTGGTCGTTGGAGTCCATTACGCGTTCGTCGTTAAGCTCGTTGCGCTCCAGGGTGCCGGATTGACGCAAGAGTTTGTCTACCAGGGTGGTTTTACCGTGGTCAACGTGAGCAATGATGGCGATGTTACGTAGATTTTCGATCACTTGTGTATCTCGATCAGAGGATTCGGTGTGCTGACTGAGTCCAGGCAGCGATTAACAGTAGAGTCCGTGCAAGCCGTTACAGCTTGACGGCGGCGTCGGGGGGCCGGTGACGCAGGCCACAGGCATACAGCCCCGGGCTCTTAGCTCGGTCGATAAACGCGCACATTGGCATGTCCCTCACTGAGCAAATGGTGAGCATGCAGGCGACTCATCACGCCTTTGTCGCAATACAACAGGTACTGACGGGTGTCATCCAGTTCCTTGAAGCGGCTGTTCAGTGCATAGAACGGCAACGCTTGTACTTCGATGCCAGCCAGTTCCAGCGGTTGATCTTCCTGAGCATCCGGGTGACGGATGTCGATCACGATCTGGCCCGCCAGCACTTCGCTGACTTCTTCGACTTGCAAGTCCTGGCCCAATTCATCGATTACCCGATCAATCGGCACCAGTTTGGCCCGCTCAAGCGCTCGCTCAAGCACGGCCATATCAAACTGTTGTTCTTCATACTCCACGCGGTTGCGCTTGGCGTGGGTCTTGGGGTTGACCGAAATCACCCCGCAATATTCAGGCATGTGCTTGGCAAAATCGGCCGTACCGATTTCTTCCGCCAAATCAATGATGTCCTGCTTGTGGCTCGCGATCAGCGGGCGCAGCACCAATTTGTCAGTAGCCGAATCAATCAGCGACAAATTGGGCAGTGTCTGGCTCGAAACCTGGGAAATCGCTTCACCGGTCACCAGCACTTCGATATCCAGGCGTTCGGCAATACGCGTTGCAGCGCGCAACATCATACGCTTCAAAATGACGCCCATATGACTGTTATCGACTTTGCCGAGAATTTCGCCCAAAACTTCTTCGAACGGAACGCTGACAAACAGCACGCGTTGCGAGCTGCCGTACTTCTTCCATATATAGTGCGCGACTTCCATCACGCCCAGTTCATGGGCACGTCCGCCCAGGTTGAAGAAGCAGAAATGGCTCATCAGGCCGCGACGCATGATCTGGTAGGCCGCAACGGTGGAATCGAACCCGCCGGACATCAGCACCAGGGTCTGCTCAAGCGAACCCAGCGGGTAGCCACCAATACTGTCGTGCTGGTTGTGAATCACAAACAACCGTTGGTCGCGAATTTCAATTCGAACTTCGATTTCCGGCTTTTTCAGCTCGATTCCGGCCGCACCGCACTCACGACGCAGCTTGCTGCCAACGTATTTCTCGACTTCCATCGAGGTAAACGGGTGCTTGCCAGCGCGTTTGCAACGCACAGAAAAGATCTTGCCCGCCAGTGCATCGCCGAAGTGCAGTTTGCACTTTTCAACGATGTCGTCGAAGTCGCCCAACGGGTACTCGTCAACCTGCAGGAAATGCGCGATGCCCGGCATGCAGCTCAGGCGTTCGGTCATTTCTTTCAAGGCTTTAGGGTCACTTACGCGCGTTTGCAGCTCGATGTTGTCCCACACGCCCGTCACCACCACAGCCGGGTCCAGATCGCGGAGCACAGTGCGGATGTTTTTGGCCAATTGACGGACGAAACGCATCCGAACCGGACGGCTCTTGATAGTGATTTCTGGGAAGACTTTAACGATTAGTTTCATGAAAACAGCGCGCGAGCAGCCTGCCAAAAAAGGGGGGCGCGGATTATAGCGGAAATTGCTCAAGGTTTAACCAGTTATCGTACAAACGGTTTTCGCCGCACCAAAATGGAACATAAAGGCCAGATTTCGCTTCATTAGGGTGCGATAAACGCCGCTAATCGGTAGTCTGCCCCGCTTACCTGCTTGAGATTGGCGCATTACGCCCTAATCGGGGCACTGGCATGCAATTTGCTCCCTTGTGAGGCAGGTTGCCTTGGCAGAGTATTCGCGCCGGCATCAACCACTTATTAAGGGCTCTCCACTACCAAGCCCTAAGCCACCCCGGAGGACACTATGTCGAAGTCGGTTCAACTCATCAAAGATCATGACGTCAAGTGGATTGATCTGCGCTTCACTGATACCAAAGGCACTCAGCACCACGTGACCATGCCGGCCCGTGATGCGCTGGATGAAAACTTCTTCACCGACGGCAAAATGTTCGACGGCTCCTCCATTGCTGGCTGGAAAGGCATCGAAGCGTCCGACATGATCCTGCTGCCAGACGACAGCACGGCCGTTCTGGACCCGTTCACCGAGCAGCCAACGCTGATCCTGGTGTGCGACATCATCGAACCTTCGACCATGCAAGGCTATGACCGCGACCCACGCGCCATCGCTACCCGTGCCGAGGAATACCTGAAGTCCACCGGTATCGGCGACACCGTGTTCGTCGGTCCTGAGCCTGAGTTCTTCATCTTCGACCAGGTTAAATTCAAGTCCGATATCTCCGGCTCCATGTTCAAGATCTACTCCGAACAAGGTTCGTGGATGTCTGACCAGGACGTGGAAGGCGGCAACAAAGGCCACCGTCCAGGCGTCAAAGGCGGCTATTTCCCTGTTCCGCCATTCGACCATGACCACGAAATCCGTACCTCCATGTGCAACGCCATGGAAGAAATGGGCCTGGTTATCGAAGTTCACCACCACGAAGTGGCAACTGCCGGCCAGAACGAAATCGGCGTGCAGTTCAACACCCTGGTGAAAAAGGCTGACGAAGTTCAGACCCTGAAGTACTGCGTACACAACGTGGCAGACGCCTACGGCCGTACCGCTACTTTCATGCCTAAACCGCTGTACGGCGATAACGGCTCGGGTATGCACGTTCACATGTCCATCTCCAAGGATGGCAAGAACACCTTCGCAGGCGAAGGCTATGCCGGCCTGTCCGACACCGCCCTGTTCTTCATCGGCGGTATCATCAAGCACGGTAAGGCTCTGAACGGCTTCACCAACCCGGCTACCAACTCCTACAAGCGTCTGGTGCCAGGCTTCGAAGCTCCGGTAATGCTGGCCTACTCGGCTCGCAACCGTTCCGCCTCGATCCGTATTCCTTACGTGTCCAGCCCTAAAGCTCGCCGTATCGAAGCCCGCTTCCCGGACCCGGCAGCCAACCCATACCTGTGCTTCGCCGCACTGATGATGGCTGGCCTGGACGGCATCCAGAACAAGATCCACCCTGGCGACGCAGCTGACAAAAACCTGTATGACCTGCCGCCTGAAGAGGCCAAAGAGATCCCACAAGTTTGCGGCAGCCTGAAAGAAGCCCTGGAAGAGCTGGACAAGGGCCGTGCGTTCCTGACCAAAGGCGGCGTTTTCAGCGACGACTTTATCGACGCTTACATCGCCCTGAAAAGCGAAGAAGAAATCCAGGTTCGTACCTTCGTACACCCACTGGAATACGAGCTGTACTACAGCTGCTGATCCAGAATCATCCGCGCTAGCGGCATGATTTGAAAAGGCCTCCTACGGGAGGCTTTTTTATGCGCAACGTCTTACACCCCCTTCAGCAATGCCCGCTCACCTTCTCACCTCCACCTGACAGCCACACCAAAGCGCGATCTGTAATTTGAGCCAATCTCTCAAAACGGACGTTGCCATGCCCCTTACAAACACCCTCAGAGCCTTTTTCCTGTCGCTTGCCTGCTTCACGCTGCTCGGATGCGGCAACAACCCGGTCAGCGTAGAGGTCGAGCAACTGCTCAAAACCAGTGAAACCTGGGATGGCACGCCTTACGCCCGCTACTCCCACGGTCAACCTGAAATCACCGTTGTCAAAATCACCATTCCCGCCAACACCTCGCTCAACTGGCATGAGCACCCCATGCCCAATGTGGCCTACGTGCTGTCGGGCGAGCTATTGGTGGAGATCCGTGACAGCGATAAAAAAATAACCGTCAGCAAAGGCCAGGTGCTACCCGAAGTCGTCAACACCGCCCACCGCGGTACCAGCGGTAACGAGCCGGTTGAGCTGATTGTGTTTTATGCCGGTGGCACAGGTATGCCCCTGTCCAAGTAAGCTCCTTGCAGGTATCTCCCGCCTGGAGCATGCCCCAGCGAGCCTGCTCGCGAAGGCTACTAACGATTCTCTGAGGCCTTCGCAAGCAGGCTCGCCCCCCCACAGTGGCTCCCCTCACTTAAGTAAACAGTACTGGCGCAAAGCCAAAATATTGGGGGGGCTGAACCTATTCAGCTTAATTGCACTATATTGGTGCAACAACTCATCAAATGTACGCACGCCAGCCCAATTTGGTTCAAAACGACACACCAGCGCATCAAGAGAGCCATCTGATCGGGCCCGAAGTCCCTATTTCAGGCAATTCGCGCTTCTTTTCGGAGCCTTGGTTTGGTTTTTGCATTTTCCTTGCACCAGCGCCTCACCCGCGCACGCAATCCGGGATCGGCCCATGACCATCAGTGACGCCCTGCACCGACTGTTACTCGACAACCTGACCACCGCCACGCTGCTGCTCAATGCCGATTTACGCCTTGAGTACATGAACCCGGCGGCAGAGATGCTGTTGGCAATCAGTGGTCAACGCAGTCACGGGCAGTTCATCAGCGAACTGTTTACCGAATCCACCGAAGCGCTGCATTCGCTGCGCCAGGCGGTTGAGCAAGCGCACCCGTTCACCAAGCGCGAAGCCATGCTGACCTCACTGACGGGCCAGAGCCTGACGGTGGACTACGCCGTAACCCCCATCCTGAGCAACGGTGGCACCCTGCTGCTGCTTGAAGTACACCCCCGCGACCGCCTGCTGCGCATCACCAAGGAAGAAGCCCAGCTGTCCAAGCAGGAAACCAGCAAGATGCTGGTGCGCGGCCTGGCCCACGAAATCAAGAACCCCTTGGGCGGCATTCGCGGCGCAGCACAACTGCTGGCCCGTCAGTTACCTGACGAAAACCTGCGCGACTACACCAACGTCATCATTGAAGAGGCCGACCGTCTGCGTAACCTGGTCGACCGCATGCTGGGTTCCAACAAGCTGCCATCACTGGCAATGACCAATATCCACGAAGTGCTGGAGCGTGTGTGCAATCTGGTCGAGGCCGAAACCCAGGGCAGCATCACTTTGGTGCGCGACTATGACCCGAGCCTGCCCGACCTGTTGATCGACCGCGAGCAGATGATCCAGGCGGTACTCAATATCGTGCGTAACGCGATGCAGGCCATCGGCAGCCAGAACGAGCTGCGCCTGGGCCGCATCAGCCTGCGCACCCGCGCCATGCGCCAGTTCACCATTGGCCATGTGCGCCATCGGTTGGTCACCAAAATCGAAATTATCGACAATGGGCCGGGCATTCCGGCCGAGTTGCAAGACACCCTGTTTTTCCCGATGGTCAGCGGCCGCCCTGACGGCACCGGGCTGGGCCTGTCCATCACGCAGAACATCATTAGCCAGCACCAGGGGTTGATCGAGTGTGAAAGCCACCCCGGCCACACACTCTTCTCGATCTTTCTACCACTGGAACAAGGAGCCGCATCGACATGAGCCGAAGTGAAACCGTGTGGATCGTCGACGACGACCGTTCTATCCGCTGGGTCCTGGAAAAAGCCTTGCAACAGGAAGGCATGACCACACAAAGTTTCGACAGCGCCGATGGGGTGATGAGCCGCCTGGCTCGCCAGCAGCCTGACGTGATCATTTCCGACATCCGCATGCCCGGCTCCAGCGGCCTGGACCTGCTGGCCAAGATTCGCGAACAACACCCGCGCCTGCCCGTGATCATCATGACCGCGCATTCCGACCTGGACAGTGCAGTGGCTTCCTATCAGGGCGGTGCCTTCGAGTACCTGCCCAAGCCGTTTGACGTGGATGAAGCCGTGTCCCTGGTCAAGCGTGCCAACCAGCACGCCCAGGAGCAGCAAGGCCTGGCCGTGGCCCCTGCATTGGCCCCCACCCCGGAAATCATCGGCGAAGCGCCGGCGATGCAGGAGGTGTTCCGCGCCATTGGTCGCCTTAGCCATTCCAATATCACAGTGCTGATCAACGGCGAGTCGGGTACGGGCAAAGAGTTGGTGGCCCACGCCCTGCACCGCCACAGCCCGCGGGCGGCGTCGCCGTTTATCGCGTTGAACATGGCAGCGATCCCCAAGGACCTGATGGAATCCGAGCTGTTCGGCCATGAAAAAGGCGCCTTCACCGGGGCTGCGAACCTGCGTCGGGGCCGTTTTGAACAGGCCGATGGCGGCACGCTGTTTCTGGATGAAATTGGCGATATGCCGGCCGACACCCAAACCCGCCTGCTGCGAGTGCTGGCCGACGGCGAGTTCTACCGGGTTGGTGGGCACACGCCAGTCAAGGTCGATGTGCGCATCATCGCGGCGACCCACCAGAACCTTGAAACCCTGGTACAGGCCGGCAAGTTTCGCGAAGACTTGTTCCACCGCCTGAACGTGATTCGCATCCATATCCCGCGCCTGTCGGATCGTCGCGAAGATATCCCGACCCTGGCCCGGCATTTCCTCAGCAGCGCGGCACAAGAGCTGTCAGTGGAGCCCAAGCTGCTGAAAGCCGAGACCGAGCAGTACCTGAAAAACCTGCCGTGGCCAGGCAACGTGCGCCAGCTTGAAAACACCTGCCGCTGGATTACGGTCATGGCATCGGGGCGCGAAGTGCATATCAGCGACTTGCCGCCCGAACTGCTGAACCTGCAGCAAGACAGCTCGCCGGTGACCAACTGGGAGCAGGCGCTGCGCCAGTGGGCTGATCAGGCGCTGGGCCGTGGCCAGTCCAACCTGCTCGACAGTGCGGTGCCTACTTTTGAACGCATCATGATTGAGACAGCGCTCAAGCACACTGCAGGCCGCCGTCGTGACGCTGCCGTGCTGCTGGGCTGGGGCCGCAACACCTTGACCCGCAAGATCAAGGAGCTGGGCATGAAGATCGATGGCGACGAAGAAGATGGTGACGAGGTTTAAGGCGCTTTTAAGAAAGACTGCACCACCCTAAAGCAACACGCACTATTAACGCGCACCGCTCTAGATCAACGGTTACAGCCAAACAACAGTAAAAATTAGCCACACCCGAAAAAGCCCCGGATTCCGGGGCTTTTGCGTTTTCATCAGGAGGTTTTCAGGAGAAAACCAAAACTGGCACGCCCCCTGCAATACCTATAACAAGCAACACCGCTTTAGGGGACCTTGATACAGGCAGGTCAAGACTCCCCACTTTTACACCCGCAGCCTTGATGCCTTTTGCATCAACGCGCACAGCGCTTTTGGGGAACCGGTACAGGCAGGCCGCAATTCCCTCTTTTATTCCTCTCGCAGATTCACCTGCAACCGCCAGCGCCCGTCCTGCGCTGCTCCGGCCCAGTCGCCCTGCAAGGCGCGGGCCGCCACCAGGGTCAGCAGCAAACCAGCGTCAGTATCGCGTACCCGCCAGTTCACACTCTTGCCGTTAAACGTCAACTGACCGTTCTGCGGCCTGCCCTTGGCAGCAAACAACAACCCCAACGTGCCATCGACCAGCTCACCATGCAGCTTGGGCTCATCGCTGAACCACACCACCAGACCGCCTGCCACCACGTCCACCTGCTGCAGCTCAACAGGAGTTGGCGCGGTCAAACGACCGATCATCATCCCCACCATCACACCGACTATCACCAAAGAACCCAAAACCCGTGGCCATAGTTTCGGTCGCGGGTCCTCTTCAGGCGTAGAATGCTGCCCATCTTTAAGTTCGGAGCCGTGCATGTTTCACGTCATCCTTTTTCAACCAGAAATTCCGCCGAATACCGGCAACATTATCAGGCTGTGCGCCAACAGCGGCTGCCACCTGCATTTGATCGAGCCTATCGGTTTTGAGCTGGACGACAAGCGCTTGCGCCGCGCCGGGCTCGATTACCACGAGTACGCGCCGCTCAAGCGCCATGCCGACCTGGCCAGTTGCCTGAAAAGCCTGGGCCATCCGCGCCTGTTCGCCTTTACCACCAAAGGCTCCAGGCCATTTCACGACGCGCAGTTTGCCGAAGGTGATGCCTTTCTCTTCGGCCCGGAAAGCCGTGGCCTGCCACCCGAGGTACTGGATGCACTGGACGGGGAACACCGTCTGCGCCTGCCGATGCGCGAGGGCTGTCGCAGCCTGAACCTGTCCAATACCGTGGCCGTGGCGGTTTACGAGGCCTGGCGACAGCTGGGTTTCAAGTAAGAACGCAACTCCCTGTGGGAGCGGGCTTGCTCGCGATTCAGGCAACGCGGTTTGTCTGTCAAACCGCGGCCATCCGACCAGTACATAAAAAAAGCGCCCTTAAGGCGCTTTTTTTGTTCACTACGACTGTTTATTGAACAGTCGGCGAACCTTCTTCCTGCATGCGCTGCAATTCTTGCGCGTACAGGGCATCGAAGTTCACCGGTGCCAGCATCAACGCCGGGAACGAGCCACGGGTTACCAGGCTGTCCAGGGTTTCACGGGCATACGGGAACAGGATGTTCGGGCAGAACGCGCCCAGGGTGTGGTTCATCGACGCTGGATCAAGGTTTTTGATCAGGAAGATGCCAGCCTGTTGCACTTCAGCAATAAACGCCACTTCGTCACCGTTTTTCACGGTTACCGACAGGGTCAGAACGACTTCGTGAAAGTCGCCTTCCAGCGGCTTCTGACGAGTGTTCAGGTCCAGGCCAACGCTTGGCTCCCACTGCTGACGGAAGATCGCCGGGCTTTTCGGGGCCTCGAACGACAGGTCACGCACGTAGATGCGCTGCAGGGAGAATTGTGGAGCGGTGTCTTCGTCGCTAACAGCAGCGGTGTTCTGTTGGTCAGTCATCACAGATCCTTGTTGATCTTGGGGCTTATAGAGAATGAGAGTCAGACGTTCAGCAGCGCATTCAATTTACCTGCGCGCTCCAGAGCAAACAGGTCATCGCATCCGCCAACATGCTTGTCGCCAATCCAGATTTGCGGAACCGACGTGCGGCCTGCCTTCTGAGCCATCTCGGCACGTACCTGAGGCTTGCCGTCGACCTTGATCTCTTCGAAGGCAATACCCTTGTTCTCAAGCAGGGCCTTGGCCCGCATGCAGTAAGGGCAGTAGTCGCTGGAGTAAACGATGACCTTGGACATGCTTACTTCACCACTGGCAGGTTATCAGCGCGCCAGCTGGAGATGCCACCGGACAGCTTGGCCGCATTGTAACCAGCCTTGAGCAGCTCACGTGCGTGGGAGCCCGAGTGCTGGCCTTGAGCGTCAACCAGAATAATGGTTTTGCCCTTGTGCTTGTCCAGCTCGGCAATGCGCGCCATCAGCTTGTCTTGCGGGATGTTCAGTGCACCCACGATGTGGCCGGCGGCAAAGTCCTTGGCCGGGCGAATATCAATCACCACGCCTTCGTCGCGATTGACCAGACCGGTCAGTTCGCCGGTGCTGATGCTGCGCCCGCCACGGCTAATCTCGTGGGCAATCAACATCGCCAGCAGGATGACAAACGCGCCTACAAGCAGGTAGTGAGAAGTCGCAAATGCAATCAGGTGCTCAACCATCAGAAGGTTCCAGGGTCGTAAAATGTGGGCCAGTATACACAGCCACCTTGGTCGGCCAAACCCCGCCCGGCGGTGACGCCACATGAACTTCGCTTTAAACTCCGCGTCTTTCTCATACCTTCTATTAAACCAGCCACGAGTGGGATCTATGACTACCACGCCTAAACCTTTGGTCCTGATCATCCTGGATGGCTTCGGTCACAGTGAAAGCCACGAATACAACGCCGTTTATTCGGCCAAGAAACCGGTGCTGGATCGTCTTTGCGCGAGCATGCCGAACGGCCTGATCTCGGGTTCGGGCATGGATGTCGGCCTGCCGGACGGCCAGATGGGCAACTCCGAGGTCGGCCACATGAACCTGGGCGCCGGCCGCGTGGTGTATCAGGATTTCACCCGCGTCACCAAATCGATCCGTGATGGCGAGTTCTTTGAAAACCCGACTATCTGCGCCGCTGTCGACAAGGCAGTGGCTGCAGGCAAGGCCGTGCATATCATGGGCTTGCTGTCTGATGGCGGTGTTCATAGCCATCAGGACCACCTGATCGCGATGGCGGAGCTGGCATTCAAGCGCGGCGCAGAAAAAATCTACCTGCACGCCTTCCTCGATGGCCGCGATACCCCGCCAAAAAGCGCGGCATCGTCCATTGAACTGCTCGATGAAGCGTTCAAAGACATCGGTAAAGGCCGGATCGCCAGTCTGATCGGCCGCTACTTCGCCATGGACCGCGATAACCGCTGGGACCGTGTCGAGCAAGCCTACAACCTGATCGTGGACGGCAAGGGTCAATTCAACGCTGCAACCGCCCAGGAGGGCCTGGACGCCGCCTACGCTCGCGGTGAAAGCGATGAGTTCGTCAAAGCCACCACCATCGGCGAGCCGGTGACCGTTGAAGACGGCGACGCCGTGGTCTTTATGAACTTCCGTGCCGACCGCGCCCGCGAACTGACCCGCGTGTTCGTTGAAGACGACTTCAACGCCTTCGAACGCGCCCGCCAGCCAAAACTGGCCGGTTTTGTGATGCTGACCCAATATGCCGCCAGCATCCCGGCGCCTAGCGCTTTCGCACCCGGCAGCCTAGAGAACGTACTCGGCGATTACCTGGCGAAAAACGGCAAGACCCAACTACGCATCGCCGAAACCGAAAAATACGCCCACGTGACTTTCTTTTTCTCCGGCGGCCGTGAAGAGCCCTTCCCGGGTGAAGAACGCATTCTGGTGCCATCGCCGAAAGTCGCCACCTACGACTTGCAGCCGGAAATGAGCGCTCCCGAAGTTACCGACCATATTGTCGATGCCATCGAAAATCAGCGCTACGACGTGATCGTGGTCAACTACGCCAACGGCGATATGGTCGGCCACAGCGGCGTATTCGACGCCGCCGTTAAAGCGGTTGAATGCCTGGATGCCTGCGTAGGTCGCATTGTTGAAGCACTCGACAAGGTCGGCGGCGAAGCCCTGATCACGGCCGACCACGGCAACGTTGAGCAGATGGAAGACGAGTCCACTGGTCAGGCACATACCGCCCACACCTGTGAGCCGGTGCCGTTCATCTACGTAGGCAAGCGTGCATTGAAGGTCCGCGAAGGCGGTGTGCTGGCTGACGTGGCGCCGACCATGCTCAAACTGCTGGGGCTGCCACAGCCTGCAGAAATGACCGGCAAATCGATTCTGGTCGACGCATGAAATAAGCCCTGTGGGAGCGAGCCTGCTCGCGAAGGCCTCGAGAGCGCCGCGATGATCCAGTCAACATGCGCTATTGTTAACGACATTCGCGAGCAGGCTCGCTCCCACATGGGCTGACCGATCCATCACAATTTCACCTTCATCCATTTCTTATAGGTGACGAGGGCGGGCATACTAGGCCGTCCCGTTACCCAGGTGTCGCCCGCCCCATGCTTCGCGCCCTTATAGCCCTGACCCTCGCATGCCTGCTCCAACCGGCGTTTGCCGACGAGCGCGCGCAAACCCAACAGCAACTGGACGCTACGCGCCAGGATATCAGCGAGCTGAAAAAGCTCCTGGGCAAGCTCCAGGAAGAAAAATCCGGCGTGCAGAAAGACCTGCGCGGCACTGAAACCGAAATCGGCAAGCTGGAGAAGCAGGTAGAAACCCTGCAACAAGAACTAAAAAAGAGTGAAGGCGAGCTGCTGCGCCTAGATAGCGAGAAAAAAAAACTCCACAGCGCAAAACTTGAACAACAACGCCTGATTGCTATTCAGGCGCGTGCCGCCTATCAGGGCGGGCGTCAGGAATACCTGAAGCTGCTGCTCAACCAGCAAAACCCCGAGAAGTTCGCCCGAACCCTCACCTATTACGATTACCTGAGCCAGGCCCGCCTGGAGCAGCTCAAGGGTTTTAACGAAACCCTGCGCCAACTGGCCAATGTCGAAGCCGATATCAATCTGCAACAAGCACAGTTGCTGACGCAAAAAAGCAGCCTGGATACCCAGCGTGCCGAACTCGACAAGGTCCGCGCAGAGCGCCAGCAAGTGCTGGCCAAGCTCAATACCGATGTAAAAGACCGCGACCAGAAGCTGCAAGCCCGCGAGCAGGATCAGGCCGATCTGGCTAAAGTCCTCAAGACCATCGAGGAAACCCTCGCCCGTCAGGCCCGCGAAGCCGAACAGGCGCGGCAAAAAGCCCTGATCGCGCAGCAGGAAGCCGAGAAAAAACGCCAGCGCGAGGCTGAATCGGTAGCCACCGACGCTCCGCGCAAGCCAGTCAAATCAACTCCCGGGGCATTGGTGTCCAGTGCCGGAGTTTCCTACGGCGGCGCTTTTTCTCAGGCCCGGGGCAAACTTCCATGGCCAGTTGATGGTCGACTACTGGCACGCTTCGGTGAAACCCGTGGCGATGACTCGCGCACCAAGTGGGACGGCGTGATGATCAGCGCTGGTGCCGGCAGCCAGGTTCACGCCGTACACGGCGGGCGCGTGGTGTTTGCCGACTGGCTGCGTGGTGCAGGCCAGCTGGTGATTCTGGATCACGGTAATGGTTACTTAAGCTTGTACGGCCACAATCAGACGTTGCTCAAATCTGCCGGAGATGTCGTCAAAGCCGGGGAAGTAATTTCCACCGTGGGCAATAGCGGTGGTCAGGCCACACCCGCACTGTATTTTGCAATTCGTCAGCAGGGGCGCCCAAGCGATCCTGCACAATGGTGTCGCACTCAGGGATGAGTCCATCACCTTTAATACGTAGGAGTTCGCTCAACATGCCGCATTTGTCCCGCCTCAACTCGCTGGCCCTGACGATCGCTCTGGTCGTTGGTTCGCCACTGGCATTTGCTGCCGAGCCTGCCATTGCTCCAGCGGGTGCCGCTGCCAGCGCCAAGGCCCCGCTGCCTCTGGAAGAGCTGCGCACCTTTGCCGAGGTCATGGATCGGATCAAGGCCGCGTATGTTGAGCCGGTAGACGACAAAACCCTGCTGGAGAATGCCATCAAGGGCATGCTCAGCAACCTCGACCCGCACTCGGCCTACCTTGGCCCCGAAGATTTCGCCGAGCTGCAGGAAAGCACTAGCGGTGAGTTTGGCGGCCTGGGCATCGAAGTCGGTACCGAAGACGGCAATATCAAAATCGTCTCGCCGATCGATGACACCCCTGCCAGCAAAGCCGGTATCCAGGCAGGCGATTTTATCGTCAAGATCAATGGTCAGCCCACTCGCGGCCTGAGCATGACCGAAGCCGTGGACAAAATGCGCGGCAAGATCGGTCAGAAAATCACCCTGACCCTAGTGCGCAATGGCGGCACGCCCTTTGACGTGACCCTGACCCGAGCCAATATTCAGGTCAAGAGCGTCAAGGCGCAACTGCTTGAGGACGGCTACGGCTACATCCGTATCACACAGTTCCAGGTCAAGACTGGCGAAGAAGTGGCCTCAGCACTGTCCAAGCTGCGCCGCGAGAACGGCAACAAGCGGCTCAAGGGCATCATCCTCGACCTGCGCAACAACCCCGGTGGCGTGCTGCAATCGGCGGTTGAAGTGGTCGATCACTTCATCACCAAGGGCCTGATCGTATACACCAAGGGCCGCATCGCCAACTCCGAGCTGCGCTTCTCGGCCACCGGCAAGGATCTGAGCGAAGGCGTGCCATTGGTGGTACTGATCAACGGCGGCAGCGCTTCGGCCTCCGAGATCGTCGCCGGGGCCCTGCAGGACCAGAAGCGCGGCGTGGTGATGGGCACCACCAGCTTCGGTAAGGGTTCGGTGCAAACCGTGCTGCCACTGAACAATGACCGTGCTCTGAAAATCACCACGGCCCTGTACTTCACTCCTAACGGTCGCTCGATCCAGGCCCAGGGCATCGTGCCGGACATCGAGGTCAGCCGGGCCAAGATCACTCGCGAGCAAGACACCGAGTACTACAAAGAGGCCGACCTGCAAGGTCACCTTGGCAATGGCAACGGTGGTGCCGACCGACCGACCGGCTCCAGCCCCAAAGCCAAGCCGATGCCACAGGACGATGACTTCCAGCTGAGCCAGGCCCTGAGCCTGCTTAAAGGCTTGAGCATCACACGCGGCAACTGAGGTGCGTTTTTCTCTCGCCTTCGCCCTGCTCTGCTGCCTGACCGGTGCCGCCCATGCGACGCCGGCCAGCCACGCCGCTACGCCGCATAAGGCTTACCTGAGCCTGATCATCGATGACCTTGGGCAAAACCTGCCACGCGACCGCCGTGTGCTGGCCTTGCCCGGTCCGGTCACCACCGCCGTGATGCCAGACACCCCGCATGCAGCCGAGTTTGCCCGCGAGGCCCACAAGGCTGGCAAGATCGTGATTTTGCATATGCCGATGGACCCGGCCACCGGGCCGTTTGCCTGGCACCCCGACTTGCCCGTCGAAGAGCTGGAAAAACGCCTCAACGCCGCATTCAAGGCCGTGCCCTACACCAGCGGCATCAACAACCATATGGGCAGCCGCATGACCTCTCAGCCGCAGGCCATGGCCTGGTTGATGGGCAACTTGCAGCAGCGCCACAAATTCTTTGTCGACAGCCGCACCAGCGCGCAGACGGTTGCCGCAGCCCAAGCGCAAAAGATCGGGTTGGCCAGCGTATCGCGGGACGTGTTTCTCGATGATGTGCGTACCGAACAGGCGATTGCCACGCAACTTGAAACCGCGATCAAACTGGCGCGCAAGCAAGGCTCGGCGGTGATGATCGGCCACCCCTACCCACAGACCCTGGCGGTGCTGGAGCGCGAGCTACCCAAGCTCAAGGCCCAGGGTATCGACTGGATTGATATCCGGCAGATGATCGGCGTACGCAGCAACAAGGCCATGGCCGGGCACGGGAAGGATGGGGTTTACCGCTGAATATGCACCGGCTTTTGTGGGAGCGGGCTGGAGTTTTCGTTACAGGTACTTCGCGCTGATCTTCTCGACCACACCCTCAGCCCTTAGCTGATCCAGGGCCTTCTGCAACTTGTTCACCACCTCGTCCGGCACCTCCTTGTTCAGCGCCAGAAACAGCTCGGCCTGATGAAAGCGCAATACCGTCTTGAACCCGGAAATCCCCACCTGGCGCGCCAAAAACTGCCCCGCCGGATCACCCGTGGCCCACAGGTCGATTTGCCCGGCCTGCAATTTACGGGCGTTGTCCTGATCGCGCAGCACAATCACCGGCGCCAGCCCCTGCTTCTCCAGGGACAAGGCAATCACATCATCCTTGTAAGCACCCACCCGGTACTGGCGGGCCTGCTCCAGGGAGGTCAGGGTAATCGGGCTGTCACCCCGGGCCAGCAATACCCAGTCATCAGGGCCCAGCGGGCCGACCCACTTGAACAGCTTTTCACGATCGGGCACACGGGCAGTCACAAACACGCCGTAGCCGGGGTTTTCGAGGGCAAGGTGGTAAATACGCTCCCAAGGGAAACGCAAGGTCATACTGTAGGAGATGTCGGCACGCTTGAAGGTTTCGCGCAGGATATCGACGGCAATGCCTTCAATATTTTCGTTTTGCGCAAAATTCTTGCCGTTTTTGGCCATGTTGTAAGGCGGGAAGTTTTCAGTCAGCAATACGATCGGTGAGCGCGACGTATCGACCGCAGAAGCGGTACTCGCCAGCCACATTGTGGAACTGGCGAGAACGAGCAAAAAGCGTTTGAACATGACAGGCGACCTAAATCCATGGCGTGCTCAAGAGTGCCGTGGGCACGCCATGCTGTCCAGTAGCCTTTGGGCTGATGGCGCCTTTCGGGCCTGCCCGGCAGCATCAACTGGAAAAAATATATAACTATCACAGCAAAAAAAACGGACCTGTTTAACTAAAACACCGCACTCAAGAAGACAATAAATGTCTAATAACAGGTCCATATATGACTAAAAATTCGAGTTACTTAGTGGCACTGACACTACTGGCCAGCCTTTCCACTCAACTGCTGGCTGATACTTCCCCACCGTCAATGGAGGACATCCCCGACGGGTTAGTTCAACTGTCACCCTTGGCCAATTCACGGTCAGCGGCATGGAGCGGGATAGGCAGACTTCGCGGTGTTCGTGGGGCCTATTGCACGGCGAGCCTTATCGACACACGTAATCCTGACGCGCCCACGGAAAACTCACCCGCCTACATCATTACCAGCCAACGCTGCTTAAATACTGACCAGCACGACAACTACGCCTATTTTGGCGGTATACAACACACCATACCCACTCAAGGAAAAATTCATTTCAATCACTTTGAAAACACCTTGAGCCAGACCAAAACTTACGACCTGAAAACAATTACATGGCAAAGCGATGTGGGATTCAACATTGCAATTATCGAGTTGAAAGCGTCTCTACCGGACCTGATAAAAGCGGGTATTCACCCACTAAAAATAGCCCCTGCAACACCTGCTACAGGTACTGAAATTCTGGCACTGGGCATTCCACAAAACAGCAACCTCTATGCAACCAACTGCACACAACTGGCCCCCGTAGACATAGCCAGTTACCCAAGGGTAGGCATCCATCTTCTGCCAAACCGCTGCGCAGACCTCACACCTGGAGGACGTGGCGGCCCCATTCTGGATAAAACCAGCAATGAACTGATCAGCCTGCTCGTAGCAAGCAACCACGGGATAAAAAGCCGTGACCACTGCCTGGCCAACTCACCGTGCGAACTGCAATATGGCCTGCCGCTCTGGAGCCCCGATACTCACTACACACTGCCAGTGTCTTATCTCAACAGGTGCTTTAACCAAGGAATGTTCGCGGCCGCTAACCCGCAGTGCGATCTTTATGAGCTGGCCTCTGTCTCGATCAAGGGGAGCGACTACCCGCCCGCTCGCATTCTACAAAAACTAGCCACCGACCCAGCTCCGGAACCCGACACCTACCAAGTGGCCTTGTCAGCCAGCACCCCAGGCTACCGCTATAAATACACCCACACCGCTCAAGAATGCCATTCACGCAATAATTACAGCTCGGTAAGAAACGTCAAAAGTGACCTATTGAATATTGTTCTTGATAATACCGTCGGCATGCACTTGATTTGTATTCTCGGCATCAACTCCGACGATGAAGTCCTGACCGAGCCCCAACTTAAAGCAGGAAAAATAATCGCCATCAACCGTTTCGCGGCCTCACCTGCACTGATGCCAGATATGCAAACCAGCACAATGTTCCTTAATGATGAAAGCTACGGTGCGCTGTGGAAACACAGCTCACCCTTCTTCGAACACTATGAAACCAAATTCGGTGATTATTCAACGACCGACTGTTCAGACCCCAAAGGTTATGAACCCGTTATGGACATGGGATTTTGGCTATCTCATTTATTGTCATCGGGAGAAATCGACTCAAACAAATACAGCAATACGGATTTAAGCTCACCGGAAAGTAGAAGACTGATGGGCCTCTTGCACGGTGAAAAAGTAACCCGCAATTTTGAGATCAAAGATAAAGCTATAAAATTGTGCACGGTTGTTTATAACCGTGAAAACGTACGATCGGAACCACGCATCGATATTTTTAAACCACTCTGATTCAACAACACTGTCAGCCCCACCTCGGTGGGCGCTGACAGTCAGAGGCAATGCTTAACGCACCACGATTCCGCGCTCTGCCATGTACGCCTTGGCCTCTGGCACGGTGTATTCGCCAAAGTGGAAAATACTCGCCGCCAGTACCGCACTGGCATGACCTTCCAGGATGCCGTCAGCCAGGTGCTGCAGGTTGCCGACACCACCCGAAGCGATCACCGGAATGCCCAGCGCATCGCTGATGGCACGGGTCACGCCCAGGTCGAAACCGTTTTTCATGCCATCCTGGTCCATGCTGGTCAGCAAAATCTCACCGGCCCCCAGACCTTCCATCTTCATCGCCCACTCGACTGCATCGAGACCGGTAGGCTTGCGCCCGCCGTGGGTGAAGATTTCCCAGCGCGGGGTTTCGCCCGGCTGTGAGACTTTTTTCGCATCAATCGCCACCACGATGCACTGCGAACCAAAATGCTGCGCGGCTTCGCCCACAAACTCCGGGTTGAACACCGCTGCGGTATTGATCGAGACCTTGTCCGCACCGGCATTGAGCAGGTTACGGATGTCCTGGATGCAGCGCACGCCGCCGCCCACGGTCAGCGGGATAAATACCTGACTGGCCATGCGCTCAACGGTATGCAGCGTGGTGTCGCGACCATCGACGCTGGCGGTGATGTCGAGAAAGGTAATCTCGTCAGCACCCTGCTCGTCGTAACGACGGGCGATTTCTACCGGGTCGCCAGCATCGCGAATGTTCTCGAACTTGACGCCCTTAACAACCCGGCCGTTATCCACGTCCAGGCAAGGGATGATGCGTTTGGCCAACGCCATGGGTCTCTCCTCAGGCCTTGTAGCTGTCGCAGAAGGCTTGCGCCTCGGCCACATCCAGCGTGCCTTCATAGATTGCACGGCCGGTGATGGCACCGACAATGCCCGGCGCCTTGGCATCCATCAGGGCCTTGATATCACCCAGATTGTGGATGCCGCCCGAAGCAATCACCGGGATGCTGGTCGCCGCAGCCAGGGCCGCGGTGTAGCTCACATTGCAGCCCTGCATCATGCCGTCTTTGGCGATATCGGTATAAACGATGGCCGACACGCCGTCCGCCTCAAAACGCTTGGCCAGGTCAATGACCTGCACGGTGCTGACTTCAGCCCAGCCGTCGGTGGCGACGAAGCCGTCTTTGGCGTCCATGCCGACAATGATCTTGCCGGGGAATGCACGGCACGCTTCGGCCACGAACTCAGGGTTCTTCACCGCCTTGGTGCCCAGAATCACGTAGCTCACGCCCGCCTTGACGTAGTGCTCGATGGTCTCCAGCGAGCGGATGCCGCCGCCGATCTGGATTGGCAGATGCGGGTACAGCTTGGCAATGGCGGTAACCACTTCACCGTTGACCGGCTGACCTTCGAAGGCACCGTTCAGGTCAACCAGGTGCAGACGGCGGCAACCGCCCTCTACCCATTTGGCAGCCATGCTCACCGGATCATCGGAGAACACTGTGGAATCTTCCATACGGCCCTGACGCAGACGTACACAGGCACCGTCTTTAAGATCGATAGCGGGAATAATCAGCATGTGGCAAACCTTCAAATTCGGGAGTCTGAGACTCGGAAATCAGTTCTTTTCGAGCGCCCACAGGTCGCTTTCGATGCTCTCGAACCTCTCTTTGAGGTGCGTCTGCACATCGAAAATCGCGCGATTGTAGTAATGCGGCGCGATTTCGCGGGTGAACAGCTCAAGGATTTCAGCCGCTTCGAACGAACCCAGGTCCAGTTCGAAGCGGTCTTCCATAAAGCGTTTGATCTTGCTGTTGGCTTCGCTCTCTTGCTCAGGGGTGAGCGTGAGAATCGGCGGCTTCTTGCGAGGCGCCATTACCAGCGACCATCCCAGGCCGCGAAGTTTTCCAGCAGCTGCAAGCCGTGGGTATGGCTTTTTTCCGGGTGGAACTGCACCGCGAAGCGCGAGCCCTCGGCCAGCGCTGCGGCGAAATCGACGCCGTAATGCCCGCCACCGACTACCTGACGGGGATTGCCCGCTGCAATGTAGTAGCTGTGTACAAAGTAGAACCGCGCCAGGTCGGGGATGCCGTGCCATAGCGGGTGATCCACTTTTTGCTTAACTTCGTTCCAGCCCATATGCGGCACCTTGAGGTGCTCGCCGTCTTCATGCAGGTCCTTGCCGAAGAACTTCACGGCACCGGGGAACAGGCCGATGCAATCAACACCGTCGTTCTCTTCACTGCTGTCGAGCAGGGCTTGCATGCCCACGCAGATACCGAGGAACGGACGATCCTGGCTGACTTCGCGCACCAGCGAGTCGAACCCCAGACGACGGATTTCCGCCATGCAGTCGCGAATCGCGCCTACACCGGGGAACACCACGCGGTCTGCTTCGCGAATCACGCTGGCGTCGCTGGTAATCAGCACCCGACCGGCACCAACGTGCTCCAGCGCCTTGGCTACCGAGTGCAGGTTGCCCATGCCGTAATCGATTACCGCCACTGTCTGCATCAGAGCACGCCCTTGGTAGAAGGCATTTGCCCGGCCATGCGCTCATCCAGTGCAACAGCCATGCGCAACGCGCGGCCGAAAGCCTTGAACACGGTTTCGATCTGGTGGTGAGTGTTGGTGCCGCGCAGGTTGTCGATGTGCAGGCTAACGTTGGCGTGGTTGACGAAACCCTGGAAGAACTCCTGGAACAGGTCAACGTCGAAACCGCCTACGGTGGCGCGGGTGAAAGGCACATGCATTTGCAGGCCAGGACGACCTGAAAAGTCGATGACCACACGCGACAGCGCTTCATCCAGCGGGACATAAGCGTGGCCGTAGCGGGTCATGCCTTTTTTATCGCCGACCGCCTTGCTGAAGGCTTTACCCAGGGTAATGCCGACATCCTCGACGGTATGGTGATCGTCGATATGCAGGTCGCCTTTGCACTCGATGTCCAGGTCGATCAGCCCATGTCGGGCGATCTGGTCGAGCATGTGCTCAAGAAAAGGAACGCCGATATCAAATCGGGCCTTACCGGTACCATCCAAGTTGATCGAGGCTTTGATCTGGGTTTCCAGAGTATCGCGCTCGACTGACGCCTTACGTTCGGCCATCACCAGCTCCGCAAAATCATTGGGCGAAAAAGGTGGCCATTATAGGCACGGGTCTGGCAAACAGAAACATTAAGGGTGATGTGGCTGACGTAATGCGTTGCTTCAAATAAACCGTGTCGCCTGAATCGCGAGCAAGCCCGCTCCCACAGGATCGCAAATACCTTGTGGGAGCGGGCTTGAATCAGATATCAGTTAAACAACACCGCCGTCTTCTGCACCGTCACCCACACCCCCCATAACAACGGAATGCCCACGGCCAGCCAGGCCGCGATAACCAGTGGCTGACTGCCCGGCGCGGCTTTCCACTCCAGCGACGTGCTGGCATCCGCGCCCTTGTCATGGCCCAGAGCCTGCTCAGCAGCCAGTTCAGCGTCGGTCATAAAGTATTTGTCGGCCACCGGGCGCACCAGCAAGTTGCAGATAAAGCCCAGCACCAGCAGCCCGGCGAGGATATACAAGGTGATGTCATACGCCGCTGCACGCTCAACCCCAATGCTCAACTGATACTCGCGCAAGTAGTTGACCAGCACCGGCCCCAATACACCCGCCGCCGCCCAGGCCGTCAGCAGGCGACCGTGAATCGCGCCGACCATCTGCGTACCGAACAGATCAGCCAGATACGCTGGCACCGTGGCAAAACCACCGCCGTACATCGACAGAATGATGCAGAACGCCGCCACAAACAGCGACACGTTGCCCAGATGGCCGAGGTTGGGAATCATCGCGTATAAGGCAAAACCCAGCGCGAAAAACACGAAGTAAGTATTTTTACGACCCAGGTAATCCGAGAACGAAGCCCAGAAAAACCGGCCGCCAATATTGAACAGGCTCAGCAGACCGGTGAAACCGGCAGCAATGGCTGCGATTTGCGCCAATTGCGCAGCATCCAGCTGACTGAATGTCAGGTCATTGCCCAGCAGCTTGCCCGCGAACACTTCCTGCAACAATGGCGAAGCCATGCCCAGAATGCCGATACCGGCCGATACGTTCAGGCACAACACCAGCCACACCAGAGCGAATTGCGGGGTTTTCCAGGCCACACTCACATGTACATGGCGCTGGGTGATCATCGCGTTAGCGGCTTTTTTCTCCGCAGCCTTCCAGCCCTCAGGCTTCCAGCCGGTCGGTGGCACGCGGTACGACAGCGCACCGCCAATCATGAACACGAAGTAGATCGCGGCCATGGCCACAAAGCTCTGCCATACGCCTACGCCGTCCGGCCCGGCAAAGTGGTTCATCAGTGCAGCAGCCAGCGGCGCGCCGACCATGGCACCGCCACCAAAGCCCATGATCGCCATGCCCGTGGCCATGCCGCGCTTGTCCGGGAACCACTTGATCAGCGTCGACACCGGCGAGATATAGCCCAGCCCCAGGCCAATACCGCCAATTACCCCCGAGCCCAGCCACATCAGCCAGATCTGGTGGGTATAAATGCCCAATGCGGAAATCAGCAAACCGCCGCACCAGCACAGTGCCGACACCACGCCGGCCTTGCGCGGCCCGGCATGCTCAAGCCAGCCGCCCCATACCGCTGCCGAGCAACCGAGGAAGATAAAGAACAGGGTGTAAATCCAGCCGAGCATCGAAATCGGCCAGTCGCATTGCGACGAGAACACTTGCGCGATAAAGCTCATGTCCGCTGCGCAAGTCACCGGAGCGCTCACGCCCAAGGCTTTGGACAGCGGCAGCCAGAACACCGAAAAGCCATAGGCCATGCCGATGCACAGGTGAATGGCCAATGCCGCTGGCGGCACCAGCCAACGGTTGAAGCCGGACTTGGCGATAATGCGCTCCTTGGACAGGAACGCAGGCTGTGAGGCAAGACTGCCCGCAGCGATGCTGGTATCCATTTGTGTTTCCCCCAGTGAATAAAGTCGTTTCCGGACGCGCTCAACCCCCGACCTTGGCGCCCCCGAGGGCGCACAGCCATTTTGTAGGGCCAAGTTCCAGGCGCGACAATGCGCCGCAGAAGGCCGGAAAACAGGCGCAGATTAACATCCCGCCACACACAAAAGCCCAGTCTGATCCGGTCTTTGATCGGCAAACTGATCGAACACTATCGCCCCCCAGTCGGCGTGCGCGTGGCGCTATACTCTGCGGCTGAATTTAAAACTCTCCTTCACTCAGACTTACAAGGACTCGCCCATGAAAGCGTTCGGCAAAATCCTGGGTCTGGTGCTTCTCGGATTGTTGCTGATCATCGTGGCCCTGGGCTTTGCCCTCAGCCATCTGTTCGATCCCAACGACTATAAAGACGAGATCCGCCAGATAGCCCGTGACAAAGCCCACATTGAGCTGACCCTCAATGGCGACATCGGCTGGAGCCTCTTCCCCTGGCTCGGCCTGGAACTGCACGACGCCAGCGTCGCAACCCTGGCAGCCCCGACCCAGCCTTTTGCCGACCTGCAAATGCTCGGCCTGTCGGTACGCGTACTGCCGCTGCTGCGCAAAGAAATACAAATGAGCGACGTGCGCGTCGAAGGCCTGAACCTGCGCCTGACCCGCGACAAGGCCGGCCACGGCAACTGGCAGGATATCGGCAAGCCGGCAGTGGCCACCGACACCACGGCGACCGCCAGCACCGAACCCGCCCCGGCAGCCAAACCGGACAGCGTCAGCCAACCGCTCAAGCTCGATATCGACAGCCTGACCGTGAACAACGCGCGGGTTGAGTACAACGACGAGCAAAGCGGCAAACAGTTCAGCGCCGAAAGCATCCAGCTGAGCACCGGCCCGGTTCACGAGGCCACCAGCATCCCGGTCAAGCTGACCGCCTTTTTGGGCACCAACCAGCCGGTGATGCGAGTCAAGACCGAAGTCGACGGCAAGCTGCGCTTTGACCGTGTACTCAAGCGCTATCAGTTTGAAGACATGAAAGTCACGGGCGAAGCCTCGGGTGAGCCGCTGCAGGGCAAAACCATGACGTTCGCCGCACAGGGGCAACTGCTGGTTGATCTGGCGGCGAACGTCGCCGAATGGAGCAGCCTGAAGATTTCTGCCAACCAGCTGCGCGCCCTGGGTGAACTCAAGGCCAACAACCTCGACACCACACCGCAAATCAGCGGCGGCCTGTCGATTGCCCAGCTCGACCTGGCCCGCTTCCTCGACAGCATCGGCCATCCGCTGCCAGCAATGGCGCCTGAAAGCCTGAGCAAAGTCGAGCTGGTCAGCCGCCTGTCGGGCACACCGACCAGCGTGACCTTTGACGACCTCAACCTTAAAGTCGATGACAGCACCTTTACCGGGCTGATTGCCATTGAGGACTTCGCCAAACAAGCCGTGCGCATCCAGCTTAAAGGCGACACATTCGACGCAGATCGCTACATGCCACCTAAATCAGCCGAAGCCAACAGCGCCAGCGTTGCCCGTAAGGCAGAAGTACAGGGCACAGAAGCCGGCGCCCTGGCAGCCTCGGGGGATACTCCTCTGCCAGATGCACCGACCAAAAGCGGCTGGAGCACAGCCAAGATCATCCCGGTCACCCGCCTCAAGGCGCTAAACCTCGACGCCGACATCAGTTTTGGCCAACTGACCCTGAGCAAGCTGCCAATCCAGAACGCGGCCCTCAAGGCCAACAGCAAGGCTGGCGTGCTGACCCTCGAAAACCTCAGCGGCAGCCTCTACAAAGGCAGCTTTGCCGCCAACGGCAGCCTGGACGTGCAACCGATCCTGCCGGTGATCAAGCTGCAAACCCGCATCACCAATGTTCCGGTGGAAAAAATCCTCGAAAGCCAGGGCCAAAAACCACCAGTGACCGGCCTGCTGACGCTCAACAGCAATGTCACCGGTAGCGGCAACAGCCAGAGCGCGCTGATTTCCAGCCTTAACGGTACCGCCAACTTTGCCCTCAATGACGGTGTGCTGCTTAACGCCAACCTTGAACAACAGCTGTGCAAGGGCATCTCCACCCTTAACCGCAAAACCCTGAGCGGCGCTCCACTGGGCAAAGACACGCCGTTCAAGGAGCTCAAGGGCAGCCTGGTGTTCCGCAACGGCGTGGCCAGCAACCCGGACATGGTCGTACGCATTCCCGGCCTGAGCGTCAAAGGCGATGGCGACATCGACCTGCGCGTACTGGGCATGGACTATCGCATCGGCATCATTATCGAAGGCGACACCCGTGCCATGCCGGACCCGGCCTGCCAGGTCGGCAAGAACTTCGTTGGCGTCGAGCTGCCATTGCGCTGCCGTGGCCCGCTGGAACTGGGGGCCAAGGCCTGCCGTCTGGATAAAGAGGGACTGGGCAAGGTCGCCGCCAAAGTGGCGGGCAACAAGCTCAGTGAAAAACTTGAAGAGAAGCTCGGCGACAAGGTCAGCCCCGAACTGAAAAACGCCCTCAAGGGGCTGTTCAACCGATGAGAGACGAGCAATTTTCAGCGGCGGTCCTGGACTGGTATGACCACCACGGCCGCCACGACCTGCCCTGGCAACAGGGCATCACCCCGTACCGGGTGTGGGTCTCGGAAATCATGTTGCAGCAAACCCAGGTCAGCACCGTGCTGAACTACTTCGACCGGTTTATGGCATCCCTGCCTACGGTCGAAGCTCTGGCTGCAGCGCCGGAAGACGAAGTACTGCACCTGTGGACAGGTTTGGGTTACTACACCCGTGCGCGCAATTTGCAGAAGACCGCGAAAATCGTCGTCGCCGAATATGACGGCGAGTTCCCGCGGGATGTGGAGAAGCTGGTCGAGTTGCCCGGTATCGGTTTATCCACAGCCGGTGCAATTGCCAGCCTGAGCATGGGCCTGCGCGCACCGATCCTCGACGGTAACGTCAAACGGGTACTGGCACGCTATACCGCGCAAGAGGGCTACCCCGGCGAACCCAAGGTCGCCAAACAGCTATGGGCCACCGCAGAGCGCTTCACCCCCCACGACCGGGTCAATGCCTATACCCAGGCAATGATGGACATGGGCGCCACGCTCTGCACCCGCAGCAAGCCAAGTTGCCTGCTGTGCCCGCTCGAAAGCGGCTGCGAAGCACACTTGCTGGGCCTGGAGACGCGCTACCCAATCCCAAAGCCGCGCAAAACCGTGCCACAAAAACGCACGCTGATGCCGATGCTGGCCAATGCCGACGGGGCGATCCTGCTTTATCGCCGCCCGTCGACCGGTTTGTGGGGCGGACTGTGGAGCCTGCCCGAGCTGGATGACCTGCAAGACATCGAGCATCTGGCCCTGCAACACGCCCTGGCCCTGGGCACGCAACACGAACTGCCGGGGCTGACCCACACCTTTAGCCACTTCCAACTGGCCATCGAACCCTGGCTGATCCACGTCAAGGAGTCTGGCCATCACGTGGCCGAGGCCGACTGGCTCTGGTATAACCTCGCCACCCCGCCGCGCCTGGGCCTTGCCGCCCCGGTCAAGAAGCTGCTCAAACGCGCAGCCGACCTATTGAACGCTGGAGAGTCGTCATGACCCGCACCATTATCTGCCGCAAGTACAACGAAGAACTGCCCGCCCTTGAGCGCCCACCGTTTCCGGGAGCCAAAGGCCAGGACATTTTCGACCACGTTTCGGCCAAGGCCTGGGCCGACTGGCAAAAACACCAGACGCTGCTGATCAACGAAAAACGCTTGAACATGATGAACGCCGAAGACCGCAAATATTTGCAGGGCGAAATGGACAAGTTCTTCAGCGGCGAAGAATACGCCCAAGCTGAAGGCTATGTTCCGCCGAGCGAGTAAACCCCGGTTTTAAAGGGTTTGATCTGTAAGCGACGGTAATAATTAAATATTTTTCGAAATAGTGTTTGACGGATTATCGAAAAAGGCTTCTAATGCGCCCCGTTGCCCAGATAGCTCAGTCGGTAGAGCAGGGGATTGAAAATCCCCGTGTCGGCGGTTCGATTCCGTCTCTGGGCACCACATTCAGTTTTGATGTGGTGTTCGCACTACCTCAAAACACAGAAAAACCCGCCTAGTGCGGGTTTTTTTTTGGCCGTGATTTAACCCCACAGCACCACCTCTCTTGGCGATTGCAAAGAGATGGGGTTCAATCCTCTCCTCAGCCTGCAAAGGACACACCGTTATGTCATCGCCAAAAAAGCAGCAAAAAAACGCCCAGCGAGCCAAAACCAAAGCCAAGCAGAATCGCGTCGGCAAACCGGCCAAGGCCTCGGCAGGCGCACTGCTCGACAATCCGTTCGATGACGTGAAAATCGACCTGAGCACGTTCAACTTCCAGGACATTCTCGACAACGGCTTTGACCCGGCCGATTACGACGACCTGTTCCAGGCCATGAAAGCGGCCGAAGCCATCAACCTGCAAACCCTGTGCACGGTATTCCTGCAATACCCGGTACTGGAGCTGGTGATCTCGGAAGAGGAAGAAGAACCCGCCACCGACTTCCTGATGGGCCTGCTGATCGAATACCGCATCGGCATCCACGGCGACGACGAAGACAGCGCCGTGGCCTGGATTGAGACCCCGGCCTTCCAGAAAGCCTACGTTGAAGCCTCGCGCCTTCTGCAGGAGCGCAATACCCGGAGCCTGCACTGACAGCAGCCCTGATTGAACCTGTCAGCCGGGCATTTACCGAGCCCGCTGCTGACGGTTACCTGCTGGGCGGTTTCGAGTGGCGCCAGCGCACGCCCGACAGCACACGGGCAGTGGTGATCATCAACGCCGCCACTTCGGTGCGCTGCCAGTACTACTCGCGGTTTGCCGAATACCTGTTCAGCCACGGCCTGGACGTGATGCTGTTTGATTACCGCGGCATCGGCGCCTCGCGCAGCGGTTCGTTGCGCGGCTTTGCGGCCACATGGTCGGACTGGGGCATGCTGGATGCCCAGGCCCTGCTCAAGCGTGCACAACGGGAATACCCCGGCCAGCCGATCGACGTGGTGGGCCACAGCTTTGGCGGTTGTGCAGCGGGGCTGGCGGCCTCCGGGCAGGCTATTCGCCATCTAGTCACTGTGGGTGCGCAATTTGCCCACTGGCGCGACTACGCGCCGGCACAGCGCTGGCAGATGCTCGCCAAATGGCACGGGGTGATGCCGTTGCTGACTCGCATATGCGGCTATTTCCCTGGCAAACGCCTGGGCTGGCTCGAAGACACCCCGGCGGGCGTGGTCAGGGACTGGGGCGCACTCAGCACGCGCTACGAGCAGCTCCCCAGCGCACGCAACATTGCCGCCCTGCCCTTTTCCAGCGTGACGGCCAAAACCCTCGCCATCAGCTTTAGCGACGATCCTTTCGGTACTGTGCCGGCCATTGAGCGCTTGCTGGGGTATTTCAGCGCCAGCTCACGTACGCATCTGCGCATCCAGCCACAAGATATCGACGAAACTGCCATTGGCCATTTCGCTTTTTTTCATAGCCGTTTTCAAGACAGCTTGTGGCCGATTGCTTTGCAGTGGTTAAAGCGAGGGGAATTGGCAGTGGATGTGCCGGGCAGGACAGTCTCTTTCAAAGCGCCCTCACCCCAACCCTCTCCCGGAGGGAGAGGGAGCTGATTGGGGGATATTCAAGAATTTCAGCAGGCTGACAGCCTTGCTGTTGAATCCAGCATCAACTCGGTCAATCCCCTCTCCCTCCGGGAGAGGGCTAAGGTGGCACCCTCCAGATCGACGCTCATCAAGCCTGTGTGCTGCACCACGCCTTGCGCGCCGCCAAAGCCACTGTCGACTCGCTGATTCCGGCGACCTGATCGCTATTCTGTGGGAGCGGGCTTGCTCGCGATACAGGCGACTCGGTGTGTCTGGCCCTGCGCAGTGATCCCATCGCGAGCAAGCCCGCTCCCACAGGGATTAGCGAGCAGCACACCCTTGCGGCTTGAACACCCGATCCCTCGACGGCGGATTATTCGCCAGCTTGTTGGCAGGTCTGCGCGGGCGCACCAGCAACTCACCGCCACAGTTAGGGCAAAGCCCGCCCAGGTGCTGCTCAGTGCAGGTCGCGCAGAAGGTGCACTCAAATGAACAAATCCGTGCTTGAGCCGAATCAGGCGGCAAATCGCAATCACAACATTCGCAATTGGGGCGTAATTCGAGCATGAGCACCTCACATAGGACCGGTAATTTTCATCCTTACATTTAAGACGCTTCCCGCAAAAAACCAACAGCAAATACAAAATGGCAGTGACATTCTCATTAGCCCTTCAAGCTGATGCGCGGCAAAAAACAATGAACCCACCGCTTCCCGCTACCACCCACGATTCTGATCTGGCGCCCTTGCTCAACTCTCTGGGCGAACTTATCCGCCAAGCCCGGCAAAAGGCCTTGCGCGTGGTGGATACACTACAAGTGCAAACCTGCTGGAACATGGGCCGGCATATCATTGAGTACGAGCAGGAAGGCGCAGCCAGGGCCACTTATGGCAAGCAATTGCTATCAACACTGGCCAAATCGCTAACGCAAGAATTCGGGAAAGGCTTTGATGTCTCCAACCTTCGCTACATGCGGCTTTTCTATCAGGCGTTTCCAAAGTGTGACGCACTGCGTCACGAATTGAGCTGGACCCACTACCGCACCCTGCTACGGGTCGAAAAAGATAGCGCACGCCAGTGGTATATGAACGAAGCGGCCACGCTGAACTGGTCAACACGCGCCCTTGAGCGGCAAATCGGCACGTTGTATTACGAGCGTTTGCTGGTCAGCAAGGATCGTCCTGCGATCATGCAGGAAGCCGCAACCAATACGCTCGCGCTGAACAAAAGCCCCCGCGAATTTGTGCGCGACCCGGTGCTGCTGGAGTTTCTGGGCATGCCAACAGTTGCAGGGCTTTTCGAGACCGGACTGGAACAGGCACTGATCGATCATCTGCAAGGATTCTTGCTGGAACTGGGCAAAGGTTTCGCCTTCGTTGCCCGCCAACAGCGCATCAGCACCGAGAGCAAAGACTTTTATGTCGATCTGGTGTTCTACAACTACCTGCTCAAGTGCTTTGTGATCTTCGACTTGAAACGTGGCGAGCTGACCCACCAGGACATCGGCCAGATGGACATGTATGTGCGCCTCTACGACGACCTCAAGCGCGGCCCCGAAGACTGCCCCACCGTGGGCATCATCCTGTGCGCACAGAAAGATGCCTCGGTGGTGCGCTACTCAGTACTGCATGGCAACGAGCAGCTGTTTGCCAGCAAGTACACTCTGGTGCTGCCTACAGAAGACGAACTGCGTGCCGAACTCGACCGAGAACAGCTGCTGGTTGAGGCCAGAAGCCATAACCCTGAGTAGCCGCCCTCAATCCCGTCAGCTAAACGCGTTGATAAACCAGGTAATCATCGGGATCGCCACGATATCGATCAGCACCGCACCACACAACGGCACGATGATAAAGGCCTTGTACGAGAAGACTTTGTAGTGATCACAGATGGCGCCCATATTGGCCACGGCATTGGGCGTCGCGCCCAGCCCGTGCCCCATAAAGCCCGCGCACAAGACTGCTGCGTCGTAGTTACGACCAAACAGACGGAACAGGACGAACACGCACAGTAAAATCATGATCACCACCTGCACCACCAGAATCACCAGCAGAGGCAAGCCGAGTTTCTCCAGCTCCCAGAACTTCAAGCTCATCATGGCCATGGTCAGGAACATGCCCAGGCACACGTCACCAAGGGTGCTGACGGCATGGTCGGGCATCTCGATAACCTGGGCCCGGTCGTTGAGGTTGCGCAGGATGATCGCGACAAACATGGCACCCACATAACTCGGCAATACGATGCCCAGATGCTGCTGCAGGCTGGAGCCCAGCCAGAAGCCCAGCACCATGATCACCACGATGCAGGTCAGCAAGCGCAGCAAGGTGGCTGCATCCAGCGCGGCTGGCGGGGTGTGGACCACTTCTTCGAACGCCTTGAGGCTGCCAACGGCTTCAGCCTTGACCACCAGTTTGTTGCGCTCGATCAACCAGCGCGCCAGCGGGCTACCCAACAAGCCGCCTGCCACCATGCCGAAGGTTGCAGCGGCCAGGGCAGCAGTCGTTGCCCCCACCGCACCCAGGTTTTCAGCAATTGGCCCGAAAGCTGCCGCTGCTCCAAAACCGCCTTCCAGTGACACCGCTCCGGCCATGATCCCCAGCAACGGGTCGATGCCCAGCAGTTTGGCGACACTCACACCCACCACGTTTTGCACCAGCGCCAGGCCCCAGCACGCACCCAGGTAGATAAACAGCAATTTGCCGCCCTTGCGCAGCAAACCCAGGCTGCCGCCCAACCCGACGGTGGTGAAGAACGCCACCATCAGTGGGGTTTGCAGGCTGGTGTCGAGGGTCAGGTTGAGCAGTTGTTGATCACGTAACAGCCAGATCACCAGGGCAAAACCAAAACCACCGATGACCGGTGCAGGCACACACAGTTGGCGCAGCCAGTAGCTGCGTTTTTTCAGTTGGGCACCCAGGCCCAGCAGGAGCAACGCGAGAGCAAGGGTGCTCAGCGCATCCAGTTCGAATGTCAGCATGGCGAATTTCTCTTTTTCTTATGATTCAACAAGCGGTTTCAGGGATTTACGGAAAAACTTAATCAATCAGGCTGGCGAGCAGACGCGCGCCAATGCGGGCGGTTCGGTTGTCGATGTCCAGGCTCGGGTTGAGCTCGGCAATGTCGGCCATGCGCAATTTGCCACTGGCTTTAGCGTGGCGGACCAGATGCTCGACGATCTGCAGGTCAACACCATGGGCAGACGGCGCACTCACGCCGGGTGCCTGGCTGGCGGGCAGTACGTCCAGGCACAGGGTCAGGTAGAGGTGATCGACGCCTTGCAGGAAATCATCGATCAAGGCTTCACAGGCTGGTATGTCCCAGCTGTTCATCTGTCGGTCGAGGCGGTAACGCACATTCAGGCGCTCGGCCTGTTCGAACAATGCCTGGGTGTTGTTCAACTGGCTGACACCCAGACAGCAATAGGCGAAAGGCATGTCGAACCGCTGGCAAACCTCGGCAATCTGGCGGAAAGGTGTGCCAGAGCTGCTTTGTTCGGCGTGGCGCAAATCAAAATGCGCATCGAAATTGAGAATGCCGATCCGCGGCTGCGCACTTGTGCGGCGCAAGTGCGCAGCCAGGCCACTGAAACTGGCAAAGGCGATTTCGTGCCCGCCACCCAGGCCCAACGGCAAATGCCCCTGGTCGAGCAAATGGCTGACCTGCTCGGCATATCCTTGCTGCGCGCCTTCCAGATCATCGCCTGCACAGCTCACATCACCGGCGTCATACAGCGACGCCTGGCCGTGCCAGGCCAGATTGGCCAATGCCTTGCGCAGGGCCACGGGGCCCTGGCGTGCGCCGGTGCGGCCCTGATTGCGCTTGACCCCTTCATCACTGGCCAAACCAATCAATGCAGCGCCCGCCGGCAGGCCATCAGCCACTGGCTTGACCCATTGATGCCAGCGCAATGCGCCCTGCCCTTCGGCAGCGTCAATACGGCCTGTCCACAAGGACATGTCGGGTACAACTGTCATGCTTGAAACTCCAATCGAATTCAGTCGAGCCGGGCGCTCAGGCGCAGGGCTACGTCCTGGGTCCAGCGGATCAGGCGTTCACTGCGGGTATGTGCCCGGGAGGCCGGGGCCATAAGGCTGATGGCGCCTTGCAGGCGATTGCGGCTGTCGAGCAACGGTGCACTGATGCCCCAAATGCCGTCATCAATCTCACTCACACTCACGGCATAACCGGCAGCGCGGATCTCGGCAAAGCTGCGCTGGTAGGTGGCAACCTCTTCAGCTTCGACGCCTTGAGCCAGAAGAGCCGACAGGCTTTGCGCCTCATCCATATACGCCAGCAGCACCCGCGCAGAAGCGCCGACCAGTAACGGCTGGGCAAGGCCCTTCTGATAGCAGCAGCGCAGGGGTTGCGGGCTGTCGACCAGCTCAATGCAAATCGCCTGGCCGTTGCTCGGCACCATCAAGGCCACGCTTTCCTGACTTTGCTCGGCCAGACGCTTGAGTTCAGGCTTGGCCAGCGTCACCAGCACCGCTTCACGGTCAAATTTTTTCGCCAGTTGCAAACAGGCAGGCCCTGGCAGATAGCGGCCCTGGCCGTTCTCTTCGGCCAGCCCCCAGCGCAACAGGGTTTTAAGATGGCGATAGGTGCTGCTCAGCGGCTGCGCCAGTTGCTCGGAAAGCTCTTTGGCAGAGATCGCCTCACCGGATTGCCCCAGGGTTACGAGGATTTGCAGCAAGCGATCAGTTGGCGTGTTGTAGTTCATTGTTGGCCCCATGCTCTTGCCTGCATGGTGCACGGTGTTTCCCATTAGCTGAAATTCGATTCCCACTGAATGGGAAAAATCGGCCAGATAACGATCAGCGGTCGCAGATTGGCAGCATTACAGGCACAAAAAAGGCCGCCATCCGAAGAGGGCGGCCTTGCTTGTTTACTCAACCGTGAGAACCGTCCTGGCCTCAGTTGAGTACGGTTGCCCCCAACTTCTCAATACGTCGACGACGAGCCACCAGCAGGCCAGCCGTCACCACCAGAATGCTCAACAAGCCGGTGGCCATGATTTCAACGCGATGCGCTTCCTGGAACAGCATGATCGTCAAAATAGCCACGATAAACACGATGACCGCATAGGTCAGGCCCGGGAACAGCCACATCTTGAAGGCGATGGTCTCGCCCAGTGCCGTACGCTTTTGGCGCATGCGCAGTTGCGATATGGCAATCACCAGGTACACCAGCAAGGCAATGGCGCCGGAGCTGGCCAGCAGGAACTCGAACACCGCAGCCGGAGCCACGTAGTTGGCGAATACCGCTACGAAGGCTGCACCGGTGGACATCATCACCGCCCAGTAAGGCGTACCCGCCTGGTTGGTACGCTTGGCCGCAGCCGGTGCGTCACCGCGCTTGCTCAGGGAGTAGAGCATCCGCGAAGAGGTGTAGAGCGCCGAGTTCAGGCAGCTGGTTACAGCGATCAGGACCACGATATCAACGATCAGCTTGGCATTCGGGATACCCATGCGCTCAAGTACGGTCTGGTAGGATCCGTACTGGGCCAGAGCCGTGTCGTTCCACGGCACCAGAGCCACGACGATAAAGATCGACACCAGATAGAACAGGCCAATACGCCAGATCACCGAGTTGGTGGCCTTGGTGATTTGCTTGCTCGGGTCTTTGGATTCCGCCGCCGCGATGGTGACGATTTCAGTGCCCATAAACGAGAACATGGTGGTCAACATGGCCGCCAGTACCGCGCCCATGCCGTTGGGCATAAAGCCGATGGTGTCGCTCAGATGCGCGACGCCACTGACCTGGCTGGTCGGCAGCAGACCGAAAATAGCCATAAGGCCCAAAACGATAAAGCCAATGATCGCCAGTACTTTGATCAGCGCAAACCAGAACTCGAACTCGCCGTAGTTCTTCACACTGAACAGGTTGGTGGCGGTCAGCAACAGGGTAATGACCAGGGTAAATACCCAGATCGCCGTATCGGGGAACCATGCATGCAGGATGGTACCGGCGGCGACAGCTTCCAGCGGGATCACCAGTACCCAGAACCACCAGTACAGCCAGCCAATGGTAAACCCGGCCCAATGCCCGATGGCACGGTCGGCGTAGGTGGAGAACGAACCGGTGTCCGGCGAGGCTACGGCCATTTCGGCGAGCATGCGCATCACCAGTACAACCAAAGTGCCTGCTGCGGCATAGGCCAGCAGTACAGCGGGGCCCGCCTGGGCAATCGCGTGTCCGGAACCGACAAACAAACCGGCGCCGATAACACCGGCAATCGACAACATGGTCACATGCCGTGGTTTGAGCCCTTGTTCCAGGCCGCTAGAGGATTGCGTATTGCTCATTGGGACTACCTTTCATTGAAGCCATTCCGAGCACCCGCGTTGACTTTCGTAAAAAGTAACCAACGGGGCGTTTAGAATCTTTGACGCAATAACTGAGCCAGAATGTGACAAGTGCACGGTTTGCGCGGGCTGCAACGATTTGCAACAGATGTTGCAAGCCATTGACCGTAATGGCTTTTTGCCAATTCGTTACCGTAACACTCAGTTACAGAGCCCTCGACGCACCAAAAATACCCAAAATTGCCTGTATGGCCAAAAAGCGGTGCACATCTTTAACCTTTAGTAGGTTCGCGCTTCCAACACCGGGCCAAAGCTGGCAACATCGCGACCTTTTTTAAGCGACACCTGTCTGGCCGAGCGGCGAAATACAGGGTCGGTTGTTGTCGGCGCGACACTCTGCTGTAGCGATGCGACAAACTGCCACCCTCTCGCCTTTTGTGTCTTCAGGGCGGCTGGTTGCCTCTGCAACCCTATGCTAGCTTGGCCTCGCCAGGAAGGCCGCCCAACAGCAGGATCGCACCCGAACACAATGAGGAACGCACATGGCTTTGGCCACGCCCGCGCTTGAAATCCGCAACTTGCACAAACGCTACGGCGAGCTTGAGGTACTTAAAGGTATCTCGCTGACCGCACGCGACGGCGACGTGATCTCGATCCTGGGTTCTTCCGGTTCGGGCAAGTCGACTCTGTTGCGCTGCATCAACCTGCTGGAAAACCCCCATGAAGGCCAGATTGTGGTCGCCGGGGAAGAGCTCAAGCTCAAGAAAGCCAAAAATGGCGAACTGGTCGCAGCCGATGGCAAGCAGATCAATCGCATGCGCAGTGAACTGGGTTTTGTGTTTCAAAACTTTAACCTGTGGCCGCACATGACCATCCTCGACAATATTATCGAGGCACCACGTCGGGTACTGGGGCAAAGCAAGGCCGAGGCCATCGAGGTGGCCGAAGCATTGCTGGCCAAGGTTGGCATTGGCGAAAAACGCCACGCCTACCCCTCTGAATTGTCCGGCGGCCAGCAGCAACGCGCAGCGATTGCCCGCACCCTGGCCATGCAGCCCAAAGTAATTCTGTTCGATGAACCGACATCGGCACTTGACCCGGAAATGGTTCAAGAAGTACTTAGTGTGATCCGCGCGCTCGCCGAAGAAGGCCGCACTATGCTGTTGGTCACCCACGAAATGGGTTTTGCCCGTCAGGTGTCCACCGAAGTAGTGTTTTTGCATCAGGGCCTGATCGAAGAGCAAGGGTCGCCAGAACAGGTGTTCGACAACCCGGTTTCGGCGCGCTGTAAACAATTCATGTCCAGCAACCGCTAACGGAGCAATACGAATGCAGAACTATAAAAAGCTGCTCATGGCCGCTGCCGCCACTCTGGTTTTCAGCGCCAACGCCTTGGCTGTAGATAAGTACAAAGTAGGCATTGAAGGTGCCTACCCACCGTTCAACAACAAAAACGCCAGTGGTGAAGTCGTAGGTTTCGACCCCGATATCGCAATGGCCCTGTGCGCCAAGATGAAAGCCGAGTGTGAAATCGTCACCTCCGACTGGGACGGCATCATTCCGGCTCTGAACGCCAAGAAGTACGATTTCATCGTGTCGTCGCTGTCGATCACGGACGAGCGCAAGCAAGCCGTCGACTTCACCGACCCGTACTACTCCAACAAGCAGCAGTTTATCGCGCCGAAAAAAGTCGACTTCAAAACCGACATCGCGTCCCTCAAGGGCAAGGCCCTGGGCACCCAGCGTTCAACCCAGGCCGCAACCTGGCTGGATGACAACCTGGGCACTGACGCGACCATCTCCCTGTACGACACCCAGGAAAACGCCTACCTCGACCTGACTTCGGGCCGTGTAGACGCCTTGCTGGCTGACAAGTACGCCAACTACGACTGGCTCAAAAGTGCAGCCGGTCAGGCCTACGAGTTCAAGGGTGAGCCGGTCAACGAAGATGACAAGGTCGGCATCGCCCTGCGTAAAGGCGACAACGAACTGCGCGCCAAGCTGAACCTGGCCCTCAAGCAAATCGTTGAAGACGGCACGTACAAGAAGATCAACGACAAGTACTTCCCGTTCAGCATCTACTGACCTGCCTGACCGGTGCGCCTGCGGGCGCGCCGGTCCCTAGCAAAGCCTGCCTACCCCATGACTATCGATCTATACGGATTCGGCCCGGCGCTTGCCGCTGGCGCGCTGATGACCGTCAAACTGGCACTTACCGCGCTGTGTCTGGGCCTGGTGCTCGGATTGCTCGGTGCCTTGGCCAAAACATCCCCCTTCAAACCGCTTAGATGGTTGGGCGGCGCCTATTCGACCCTGGTTCGTGGCGTGCCCGAACTGCTCTGGGTGTTGCTGATCTATTTCGGCAGCGTGAATCTGGTGCGCGCCATCGGCGAATCCATCGGCATGCCCGAACTCACCCTCAGCGCCTTTGCGGCCGGTGTGCTCGCGCTGGGCCTGTGCTTTGGTGCCTATGCCACCGAAGTGTTTCGTGGCGCCATCCTGGCCATCCCCAAGGGCCACCGCGAAGCGGGCATGGCTCTGGGCCTGTCTAAACCGCGCATCTTCACCAAGCTGGTGCTGCCGCAAATGTGGCGCATCGCCCTGCCCGGCCTGGGCAACCTGTTTATGATCCTGATGAAAGACACCGCGCTGGTGTCGGTTATCGGCCTGGAAGAAATCATGCGTCAGGCGCAAAACGCCGTGACCTTTGCCAAACACCCGTTCACCTTCTACATGGTGGCAGCCGTGATGTACCTGGGCCTGACCGTACTGGCCATGGGCACCATGCACGTGCTTGAAAAACGCGCAGCGCGCGGCTTCGTGAGGAGGACGTAATGGAGTGGGAAATAATCCTCAAGTGGCTGCCCAAGCTGATACAGGGCGCGACCCTGACCCTGGAGCTGACCGCCGTTTCGGTGCTCGCCGGTCTGATCGTGGCCATCCCGCTGGGCATCGCCCGTTCATCCAAGCTCTGGTATGTGCGTTCACTGCCTTACGCCTATATCTTTTTCTTCCGTGGCACGCCGCTGCTGATCCAGCTGTTTCTGGTCTATTACGGCCTGGCGCAGTTCGATGTGGTGCGTGAAAGCGCGTTGTGGCCCTATCTGCGCAGCCCGTTCTGGTGCGCAGTCATTACCATGACCCTGCATACGGCGGCCTATATTGCCGAGATCCTGCGCGGTGCCATCCAGGCCATTCCGCCGGGTGAAATCGAGGCCGCACGGGCCCTGGGCATGTCGCGCTTCAAGACTCTGGTGCATATCATCCTGCCACGGGCTGCGCGCATCGGCTTGCCGGCGTACAGCAACGAAGTGATCCTGATGCTCAAGGCCAGCTCGCTGGCGAGTACCGTGACCTTGCTGGAACTGACCGGCATGACCCGCACCATCATTGCCCGCAACTACCAGACCGTGGATATGTTCCTGGCGGCCGGGGCGATTTACCTGATCATGTCGTTTGTGCTGATCCAGGGTTTCAAACTGCTGGAGCGCTGGTTGCGCGTCGATGCCTGCCAAGGCCGCTGACCTGCTCGCCCGCTTTGCGGCGCTGGACGGGTTTCTGCATGACCACCAGCACCTCTGGCGCCCACGGCCCTTCACCCAGCTGAATGTGCCGTGGGAAGCGCAACACCCCGAACTGGCGCAGTGGTTGCGCCAGCGTTCGTTACAGGACGCCGAAGCCAGCCACAACAGCCCCAAACACCTGTCCGCCCCCGCGCCGTTCCCTGAACTGGCGGCGACGTCCCGTGCCCTGAGCGCTGTACCACGGCTGCCGACCCAAGCCCTTACCTGCGCAAACCCGCGCTTGCAGGTGGATGTACCGGGGCGTAAATGGCAACAGATCGAGGCCTTCGCCCAGAGCCTGACCTTTGAACAAGCCCCCACCCACTGGCTGGACTGGTGCGCGGGCAAGGGGCATTTGGGCCGTCGGCTATTAAGTGCCGGGCAACAACTGACGTGCCTGGAATATGACCCGGCATTGATCGAGTCCGGACAACACCTGAGCCAGCGGCATCAACTGGCGGCCCGGCATATTCAGCAAGATGTGCTTGCTGACGAAGCAGCCCTGCAACTCACCCCCCACATGACACCCGTGGCGCTGCACGCCTGCGGCGATTTGCATGTGCGCCTGCTGCAACTGGCCAGTGCGGCAGGCTGTGCACAACTTGCCGTATCCCCCTGCTGCTACAACCGCATCGGCGGGACGCACTATCAGGCGTTATCCACAGTCGCCAGGGCATCTTCCCTGCAACTGTCGCTGCAAGACCTGAGCCTGCCCATGAGCGAAACCGTGACCGCCGGCACCCGCGTGCGCCGTCAGCGTGACGAGTCCATGGCGCGGCGTTTGGGTTTTGATCTGTGGCAGCGCCAGCGCCGTCGGTGTGATGAGTACTTATCCACACCCTCGCTACCGAGCACCTGGTTGAACAAGCCGTTTGCCGAGTACTGCACGGATCTGGCGGCGCTGAAGAACTTATCCACAAGCGGTGACGAAGACTGGGCCGCACTGCAGGCCGCGGGCTGGGATAGGCTTGCGCAAGTGCGCAATCTGGAGTTGGTGAGGGGGTTGTTCCGCCGCCCGCTGGAGTTGTGGCTGGTGCTGGATCGGGCGCTGTATCTGGAGGAAAAAGGCTACGAGGTACAGGTCGGCGAGTTTTGCGACAGCCACCTGACCCCGCGCAATTTGATGCTGCTGGCGCAGCGCTGTGGATAAGTCAGCCGCTGAAGTGCGCCCCACACCCACCTGTGGGAGCGGGCTTGCTCGCGATGCGGGCGACGGGGTTGTTCAGATTAACCGCGCTGATGCCATCGCGAGCAAACCCGCTCCCACAAGAGCAGACCCTGCCAGCCTACGACCCGCGATACGTCGAAAAGCCATAAGGGCTGAGCAGCAGCGGGATGTGGTAATGCTGCTCGGCGTTCTTCACTTCAAAAATCACCGGAATCTCCGGAAAGAAGGTCTCACGGCCGGTTTTCTTGAAGTACTCACCGGTCTTGAACACCACCCGATACTCACCCGCCTCAAAGGCCAGCTTGGCCGGGAACAGCTCACCGATACGACCCTGCTCATTGGTGACACCTTGGGCCAACGGCTGCCAGCCGTTATCCACATGCTTTTCCAGGGTCACGTTGACCCCAGGCGACGGCAGGCCGTTTTCCAGGTTAAGCACATGCACGCTCAAAGGGTTGCCCGCCGCCAGCGCCAGGCTCGACAGCCCGCTCAGGGTCAAAGCCGCCAAAGTCATTCGTAGAGATTTCATAATTTGTCCTTATGGTTAAAAAACAATCAATTCAACGCTGAGTGGCCAGACCAATCTGTTCTGCAGCCTTTAGCACGCAGGCTTCGTCTTGCTCCGAGCCTCCGGCCCCGGCTACGCCCATCGCGCCCACCAGTTCGCCTTCGGCAAACAGGGGCACACCGCCACCCAGCAACAAAAGTTCCGGGATGGAGTTGAGATTGCTGGCTTCGGGATTGCTACGCGCCCGCTCGGCAAACAAACGGGTAGGGGTTTTGCTCGACAGTGCGGTCCAGGCTTTGCGCTGGCTGGCCAGCAGGTTGTGCGGGCCGACACCTTCCGGGCGCATCGCCACCAGTACATTGCCTCCGCGATCGAGCACGCTCAGCGCCCCCGTGCAGTGCTTAAGCGTGGCATCCGCCAACTGACGGGCGATGGCCAGATCCAGATCGGCATGACGGGCCAGATTCGGCGCCGCCTGGGCAGCGCTGGCGACGCCAACGGCAGTCCATAACAGCAAGGTTTTAAACATCATCGGCAAGCTCCTGTGCGAAGGCCTGCACCTTAACCAGCGAGCCTCGTCAGAATCCCGTCAGTTGCATTACAAGTTTGTAATAGGCAACACCGGTGAAGGCGCCTAGCCTGTGCAGACGATTGATCGAGGTGTGCGATGCGTTTGTTAGTGGTGGAAGACGAAGCCAAGACGGCCGATTTCCTGGCCAAGGGCCTCAAGGAGTCCGGCTTTGCCGTGGATGTGGCACTCAACGGGCTGGACGGGCGTTACTTTATTGAGCAGCAGGAATATGACCTGATCATCCTCGACGTGATGCTGCCGGGGCTCAATGGCTGGCAATTGCTGCAACTGATTCGCCAGCGCGGCGCCACACCGGTGCTGTTCCTGACCGCCAAAGACGCCATCGAGGACCGTGTGCGCGGCCTTGAGCTGGGCGCCGACGATTATCTGCTCAAGCCCTTCGCCTTTGCCGAATTGCTCGCCCGGGTACGCACCCTGCTGCGCCGTGGCCCCATGCGCGAGGCGGAGTCGTATGCCATCGCCGACCTTGAGATCGACGTACTGCGCCGTCGCGTCAGCCGGGGAGGCCAGCGCATCAGCCTGACCAACAAGGAGTTCGCCCTGCTGCAACTGCTGGCCAGCCGCCAGGGCGAGGTGTTGTCACGTACCTTGATCGCATCCCAGGTGTGGAACCTCAATTTCGACAGCGACACCAATATGGTCGAGGTCGCCGTGCGCCGCTTGCGCGCCAAGGTCGACGATCCCTACATGCCCAAACTGATCCACACCGTGCGCGGCGTCGGTTATCAACTGGAAGCACCTGATGAGTAAATCCATCGCCTGGCGTCTGGCGCTGGCGATTGCCCTGACCTGCGCGCTGGTCCTGAGCGTGATCGGAGTGTTTCTGTATCGCTCGCTGGCCTCGGAGCTGGCGTTTCGTGATGATCAGGCGCTGCTCGGGCGCCTTGAGCAAGTGCGTGCCCTGCTGCATGACAGCGACAGCCTCGAAGCCCTGCAAGAGCGCCCCCGTCTGTACCAGAACATGCTGGGCAACCTGGACAGCGTGTTGCTGGTCAAACGGGCAGATGGCAGCCCGCTGATCACCATCAACCCTCATCAGCAAACCTTGCCGGATATACAGCCCATTGCCCAGGCACGCGCACCTCAGCGGGCGGATATCAAAACCCTGGACCAGACAGTATTGCTGGCCGGGATGGCCCAGGGCCCCGACGGCGAAACCTTGAGTGTGACCGTGGGCAAGCGCCTTGATGAGCGTGAGCAAATGCTCGCCAGTTATCGCCTGCGCTTGTATGGCGCTGTGGGCCTGGGCGCGCTGCTGGCTTTCGGCCTTGGCCTGCTGCTGTTGCGCCGTGGCCTTGCGCCATTGCGCGAACTGGCCCGGGCCATGGCGGGCATCGACCCGCGCAGCCTTGACCAGCGCATGGCCACCCACAATGTACCCGCTGAGCTAAAGGAGCCGGTGCAGGCTCTCAACGCCATGCTGGCGCGGCTGGAAGACAGCTTTGCCCGGCTGTCACAGTTTTCCGCTGACCTGGCCCATGAAATCCGCACGCCGCTGCACAACCTGCTGGGCAGCAATAGCCTGGCACTGAACCAGTCACGTAGCCCGGCCGAGTATCAGGAAGTGCTGGCGTCAAATATCGAAGAGTACGAACGGCTCAATCGCATGGCCGAAAACCTGATGTTTCTTGCCCGTGCCGAACACGGTCAGCGCCCGTTACAACTGCAAGCGCTGGACCTGGGCGAGGTGGGTGACGGGCTGTGTGATTACTTCGAAGCACTGGCCGAGGATCGGCAGTTGCAGCTGACCAATCAGCTCAGCGGCTCGCTGATGGCCGATCAACAGCTGCTGCAACGGGCCCTGGGCAATCTGTTGGCCAATGCCGTGCGCCATGCTCAGCCAGGCTCTACCGTAAGATTGCTGCGCCATGACGATGACGGGTTTTGCTGGATTGGTGTGCATAACCTTGGACAGCCAATTGACAGGCAGCACATCGACAAGCTGTTCGACCGTTTTTACCGGGTCGACCCGTCACGGGCACAGCCGGGTGATTCGGGCGGGCTGGGTTTGGCGATTGTGCATTCGATCATGCAATTGCATGGCGGCCAGGTGCGGGTGACCAGTGATGCTAATGGCACGCTGTTCGAGTTGGGATTTCCTATTCCTGCGTAGGAAATGCGGCACGACGATGTGCGTTTTTGTGCTCTACGCCAGTACTTCAGCAAGCGCTGGCCAGAATCATGAAAATAGTCTGTTATCAGGGGTTTACAAGCTCAAACATCCGAGTATACTCTGCGCCCATAACGCCGGTATAGCTCAGTTGGTAGAGCAACTGACTTGTAATCAGTAGGTCCCGAGTTCGACTCTTGGTGCCGGCACCATACGCAACACCAAAAGAGGCTCACCGAAAGGTGGGCCTTTTTTGTTTCCGGGGTCCGGGAAAATTCAATGAGCACAGGTGACAGCACTCTCGTGCAGATTAAAAGCTCTGCTCACTCAGCTCGCGCAAAGCAGCTGTGGCCAGAAACCCCGAGCGTGACGCGTAACGATGGTCCTTACTGACTCGCTCATCAATGCGCAGCAGCAGGTTTTCAGGCAAGGATGCGTTAAAGCGGACCGACTTCCCGAGGTAGGGCGTCAAATCAAAGTCCACCACTGCCCAAATCCCGCCGACAAAATCTGGATTGTCCAGATGTGCGTCCACATCCTTGGCCTGCGGCAACTCACCTCTATCCGCCACAACCCCTTCCAGATGCAAAGCCAGCGCCTCCTGGACGTTATCCAGGGCTTCTGAAAAAGTGCTGCCCGCCGAGAAACAGCCCGGCACATCAGGCACCGTTACGCTGAATTCGGAATCTGCATCTTTATGTATGACCACTGGAAATTTCATGACCGTAACTCTCCTCTGAGACCTGCGGATTTGAGAATGTTGTGCAGCGTCCCTTTCGCAATTTCAGCCTTGGGGTGCGGGACCGTTACCCGGCCAGTTTTGGCTGGATGCTTGAACTGATGGTGACTGCCCTTTATGGCTGTCTCAAACCAGCCATCAGCAAATCAATAAGCTCACGATTACGCACGCCACCACCCCTGCATTGTTGTGTACGTCATACACCATCGAACGACGATGCAATTGTTCCGTACACACAATACACACAGAACAACGTGAGTGACTCGCAGTTGTGTTACACGCTATGCACATGAACGAGCCTGGAAAACTTCTGTTCCTAAGCCGTTTGTCAGCGCACAAAGGCACGCATTGTTTTACATACAATAATGCATATACTAAAAACGTGTTGCCACACTTTGTGCCTGAATTTTATGGCTGAACACACTAAAATCTCACAATTGAATCGAGGCATCAGCGCATGAGTGCACTCCTGGACCGGGCTGAGCAAGCAGTGTCCGCCACAGCAATGGTCCGCGGCTTCAGTGCGAAATTGAAGGAAGTGACCAGTGGTGAAGTAACCCATCTGGTGATATTCAAGGACAACGAGCCAGCCGCTGTACTGCTAGGTGTTGAAGCCTATCAAGCCCTGCAGGATGAACTCGAAGACCTGCGCGCCGAACGCCTGGCCATTGAACGCCTGTCCACTCTGGACGAACAGAACACAGTGAGCCTCGAAGATATGGAGGCTCGCTTCAAGTAGGCAATGCCGATGAACTGGAGCGTGCGCTTTCACCCCGAAGTTGAGCAAGATCTCAAGCAATTGGGCACGGCTGAGGCGAAAAGAATCCTGAAGGTGATACGCCAGCGTATCGCTTTAGGAGAACCAGACAAAATCGGTAAGCCCCTTCGGGGTGCCCTTGTCGGTTGCAGGCGAATTCGTACAGGCGATGTTCGCATTGTCTACCGCATTCAGGGCATCGAGATCGTACTGGTTCTCTGCGCAGGCGCCAGACGTGATGATGAGGTCTATGAGGCTGCCAGTCGACGAGTCTGATTCAACCCCCCTTGCATAAACACTCTGCCATCACAATAATGCGATCGATTACCAATTACATTTTGGTCGCATCATCATGTCGGCGCTTGATCATTCAGTTCTTCATCGGTTGTACAGCGAACATAACGGCTGGCTAAAAGGCTGGTTGCGCGTGCGGCTGGGCAATGCGGCGGATGCTTCCGATCTGGCCCAGGACACGTTCCTGCGGGTCATGACTGCCCGCCATGACACTCCCATCCGCGAGCCGCGAGGTTATTTGAGCGCCATAGCCCGTTCATTGCTGATCGATAAAGTACGCCGCCGCACCATTGAACAGGCTTATCTGCAGGCTTTGGCCCTGAAACCTGAACCTGTGGATATTTCTCCAGAGATACGCCTTTCAATTATCGAGACGCTGGTTTCAATCGACGCCTTGCTCGATGATCTAGGCAGCAGAACCCGGGAAATTTTCCTCGCAGTGCAGCTAGAGGGCTTGAGTTACGTGGCCACCGCCGAACGTTTCGAGGTATCGGTCACTACGGTTAAAAATCATTTGATCCGTGCCATGACCCGCTGCCTGCTGCTGGTCGACAATTGATGTCTTCTTCCCCGGACCTCAAGGCGCTCGAGGCCGCTGCCACCTGGTATGTACAGCTTAACGACGGCACCCACGACGAGACCCGCACCCGTGACTGGCAAGCCTGGCTGACCTCCTGCCCCCAGCATGAAGCGGCCTGGGCACGACTTGAAAGGTTCCAGCGCCAATGGGCATTGATGCCTCAGGAGGCCGCTCTCTCCAGCCTCGATGCTGCGAAAACTCAACGCCGAGATGTGCTGAAAATCCTTGGCATTCTGCTGGCCGTTGGCAGCGGCACATGGCTGGCTGCTGAGCAGGTGCCCTATCGCTCGATGCTTGCCGGACAACGCACCAGCATCGGTGAGCGGCGCTCGCTGCGCCTGGACGATGGCTCGCTGCTGGAACTCAACGCCAACACGGCGCTGGATATCCATTTCGGTGCCAGACAGCGGGTGATTCGTCTGCACCGTGGCGAAATCCTGATTCAGACCGCCAAAGACCCGGATCAGCGCCCCTTTATCGTGCATACCGAGGACGGCAGCGTACGCGCCCTTGGCACCCGTTTCAGCGTGCGGCAGTTGCCCGATCACACGCGAGTCGGCGTACTGCAATCCGCCGTGGAAATCCGCCCGCTCGAGCTGATCCATCAGGCCCTGCGCCTGGAGGCCGGGCAACAAGTCACTTTCGATAGCGATGCAATCGGCAGCGTTCAGCCTTTGCCTGCGGCTTCAACCGCCTGGACACAAGGGATGTTGAGCGTGGATGACTGGCGCCTGGGCGATTTTGTCGAGGAGTTGGGCCGTTATCGTCCAGGTGTGCTGCGCTGTGCCACAGCTGTTGAGAACTTACGGATCTCGGGAGCTTTTCGTATCGATGACACCGAAACGGTGCTGGAGAATCTGGGCAAAACCCTACCGGTAAAAGTTCGTTTCCTGACCCGCTACTGGGCCAGCATCGAACCGGCATAAGCTCAGGCACAAATGGTTTGGATTTAACCTTGCTGATTTCGATTCTCATCCGTCAATGACATAAGCCGCGACTACAGCGCGTTTGTGCCATGACCACGCAAGGATCATCGAATGCCCCCGCTCCCCCTCAATGCCACCACCCAAATAACCCGCGCTGTGCGCCTGGCGGTATTCGGCGCTGCCCTCGCCAGCCTGTCCGGCCTGGTGCTGATGCCCGCTCAGGCAGCGGCGCAAAGCCAGACGTTGTACCAGATTGCGGCAGGCCCGCTGGGCAGCGCCCTGACCCAGTTTGGTGTGCAGGCGGGAGTGACGATTTCGTTTGATACCGAACAGGCCCGTCACCTCATGACCGGCGGGCTTGAAGGCTCATACAGCGTCGAGGAAGGCCTGGACCGCTTGCTGGCCAATAGCGGTTTGCAAGCCGAACGCCAGAGCAACGGGGGTTATGTACTGGTCGCCAGCAACAGCGAGGCCGCGCTGGAGCTGGGGGCCACTCAGGTTGTCACCAACCAGTTGGGCACCGTGACCGAAGGCACGGGTTCCTACACGCCGGGCGCTATCGCCACGGCCACCCGCTTGGTGCTCACGCCCCGGGAAACCCCGCAGTCGATCAGTGTGATCACCCGCCAGCATATGGATGACTTTGCCCTCGACAATGTCGACGACGTAATGCGCCATACACCCGGCATTACCGTATCGGCCTACGACACCGACCGAACCAACTACTACTCCCGCGGTTTCTCGATCAACAACTTCCAGTACGACGGCATCCCCTCCGCCGTGCGAAATGTTGCCTATTCAGCGGGCAACACCCTGAGCGACATGGCCATCTATGACCGTATCGAGGTGCTCAAGGGCGCCTCCGGTCTGCTGAGCGGGGCGGGCTCACTGGGCGGCACCATCAACCTGGTGCGCAAAAAGCCCACCCGTGATTTCCATGGCCATATCACCGCAGGCGCAGGCTCGTGGGACAACTACCGTACTGAAGTGGACCTCAGCGGCCCGCTGACCGAAACCGGCAATGTACGCGGTCGTGCGGTGGCGGCCTATCAGGACCGGCAATCGTATATCGACCGTTACTCCAACCAGAGTTCGGTGTTCTACGGCATCCTCGAAGTCGACCTGACGCCAGACACCTTGCTAACCGTGGGCGCCGACTACCAGGACAACAAACCCCAGGGCTCCACCTGGTCGGGGAGCTTCCCGCTGTACAACTACGCGGGCGAAATCAACAGCGCCAAACGCTCGTTCAGCAACGCCACCGACTGGAGCAGTTGGCAGCAATACACCCGCACCGTCTTCGCGACCCTGGAACAGGACCTGGGTAGTGGCTGGGTGGGCAAGCTGCAACTGGACCACAAGATCAATGGCTACGATGCCCAACTGGGGGCCATCCAGTTCAACCAGCCTGCGGCTGATGGCACCGCCAAGATCAACGCGCAGCGTTACAAGGGCGAAACCACCAGCGACGCGGCCGACCTGTATGTCAGTGGCCCCTACGAGTTTCTTGGCCGTGAACACGACCTGGTACTGGGCGGTTCCATCAGCACCGCCAACTGGAAAGGCAAAGGCTATTGGGACGTGACCTTCTCTACCCCTAACCTGGTGGACTACTTCAATTGGGACGGGCACCTGGCCAAGCCTGACTGGGGCAACGCTTCGCAAATCAGCGATGACACCGTGCGCCAGACTGGCATGTATGCCACCACGCGCCTGAATGTCACCGATGAGCTGAAGGTTTTTCTGGGTGGGCGCGTGGTCGACTACACCCTCACCGGTACCACCAATACCTATCGCGAAACGGGGCGTTTGATTCCCTATGCGGGCATCACCTATGACCTGACCGACTACCTGACCGCCTACGCCAGCTACACCGATGTGTTTATGCCTCAGGAGTTCTACAACCTGGATCGCAACAGCAAGATGCTGGACCCGGACGAGGGTGAAAACTACGAAATCGGCCTCAAGAGCGAGTTTTTCGATGGTCGTCTGAACGCCAGCCTGGCGTACTTTGAGGTCAAGGAAAGCAACCGGCCCATCCCCGACGATGCCTGGAACAACCTGCAACCCACTCCGCCCAACTATGCCTTCAAGGGCACTGCGGCAAAAACCAAGGGCTACGAGCTGGAAATATCCGGCGAACTGAGTCCGGGCTGGAGCTTGCAGGCCGGGTACACGCACAAGGTGGTTCGCGATGACACCGGCAAAAAAATCTCCACCTTCGAGCCCGAAGACCAGCTCAATTTCTACACCATCTACAAGCTCAAGGGCGACCTGAACAAGGTCTCCGTGGGCGGTGGCGCACGCTGGCAGAGCACGGCCTGGCAAGAGATGTACAACGGCCCCAAGGACAGGTACGAAGATTTCTCGCAAAAACCTTATTGGGTGGTGGACCTGATGACCCGTTATCAATTCACCGAAAACCTGTCGACCACACTCAACGTCAACAACGTTTTCGACAAGTACTACTACACCAATATCGGGTTCTATAACTCGGCGATTTACGGCGAGCCGCGCAACTTTATGCTGACCACTCGCTGGGACTTCTGACCCTGCAGGAGCGAGCACGCTGGCGAAGGCCTGTAGAGCTTCGCGAGCAGGCTCGCTCCCACGATTTTGCGGCCTACGCTTGTTGCAGAGCCTTCAATGCTGCCGAGGCCAGAAAGCCTGAACGGCTCTTTTGCTCAAGATGATGCTTCACATACTCATCGATCCGGTTCAGCAAGCTCCCGGGCAAGGTGATATTCCGCCTTTCCGAGGTATCTAGTGATATCTATATCGACCAATACCCAGATGCAGCCCTCATACTCCGGGTTGGAGACATGAGCGCTTACCGGGGTTGCAACAGGAATTCTGGCGCAATCCTCTGCCAAAATTTCCAGATGCCCTTCAATGGCTTCGCGTGCAATGACCATCGCGTCGTCAAGATTCTCCCCCGCAGAGAAGCACCCAGGAATATCCGGCACTTCTACACCCCAGGCATGTTGTTCATCGCCAGGGCGAATAGCTATTGGGTAAAGCATGTTCAAACCCTCCACAGGGCTGGTTAAAGCAGCCTGCTCGTCAAAGCTGAGCTTGCTTCAAAATACTGTTGAACGTTTTGGTCAGTAAACCTTTCTTCGGATGAGGAATCGTTAACGGCCCCGGCTTCGTCGGGTACTTGAAGTGGTGATGACTTCCCTTGCTCCGTACCAGATACCAACCGTCAGCTTCTATTGCGGTTATCAGCTGTCGGCTATTCAAATTCGCCACCTTCAATAGTGGTTGCTATAACCACCAAATTCAAAAAAATGTCATCTGCCATCAAGGCTCCTGCAGTCATTGCCCATGGATACCTCCTGACAGATGACCCCACATCATCTGTACCGTGAATAACCATCCTTTGTCAGCCCACGGAGATGTAACCTCTAATTGCCGGAAGCAAAGTGACGTCGATCACTTATTTCAACAATAAAAGCGCTTCCCGGAGTACCTCCCATGCACAGCGGTCCCACTCTTTTGCTGGTGTTGTTTTGCGCCATCGCGCTCATCATTTTCCTTATCGTCAAAGTCCGCGTTCATGCTTTTTTGGCCCTGACCGCTGCAAGCTTTGTGGTGGGGATCGGGTCAGGCATGCCGTTGGTAAAAATTGCTTCGTCGTATGAAGCTGGCGTTGGCGGAACCCTCGGGTTTCTGGCAACGATCATTGGCCTGGGCGGGATACTAGGCAAGATGCTGGAAGAGTCCGGCGGCGCGGAGCGTATCGCTCAGACGCTGTTGCGCACTCTGGGCAAGGAGCGCGCATCGTGGGCCATGATGCTGGTGGGCTTTATTGCCGGCATCCCGGTGTTTTTCGAGGTCGGGTTTGTGCTGCTGATTCCGCTGATTTATGTGGTCGCCAAAGAAACCCGCATCAACCTGCTGTACCTGGGCGTGCCGCTGGCCGTGTCACTGATGGCAGTTCATTGCATGCTGCCGCCCCACCCGGCCGCGATGGCAATTACCGGGATGCTGGGCGCCGATGTCGGCAAAGTGATCATGTATGGCCTGATTGTGGCGTTCCCGACTGCCATAATTGCCGGGCCGCTGTGGGTCAAGCTGGTGTGCAAGACAGAAGCCCCGACCACTCAGGAAGCGTTTTTGAACGAGCATTGCGATGACAGCAAAACCCGTGACCTGCCGGGCCTTGGCGTGACTCTGCTGACCATCGCCCTGCCGCTGTTGCTGATGGTCGGTAAAAGTTTCGCTGCCAGCCTGCCCCATGACTCCACAGCATTCAGCGTGATTTCGTTTCTCGGCACACCGCTGATCGCACTGTCGATTGCCGTGGTATTCGCGTACTGGGCACTGGGCTTGCGCCGCGGTTTGTCCATGCCCGACCTGCTGGCTTACACGCAAAAAAGTTTTCCACCGCTGGCCAGTATCCTGCTGATCATCGGTGCCGGTGGGGCATTCAACGGCATATTGATCGACAGTGGCGTGGGTAACGCGTTGTCCGCCTCGTTGACCCAATTGAATATGAACCCCATCGTGCTGGCATGGCTGGTGGCCGGTTTGATGCACTTCGCAGTCGGCTCGGCAACGGTGGCCATGATCAGTGCCGCAGGCATGGTATTGCCTATGCTGGGAGCTCACCCGAGCGTGAGCAAGGAGATCATGTGTATCGCCATCGGCGCCGGGGCCATGGGCTGGACCCATGTCACCGACTCGGCCTTCTGGGTGGTCAAGGAGTACCTGGGGGTGTCCCTGACCGACGCCTTGAAAACCTTCACCACCGCCACGGTACTGGCTTCGACGATCGCGCTGGGGCTGACCCTGCTGCTGTCGCGCTTTGTTTGATTCAACCCGTATCTTCAGACTTATCGTTTAAAGGACCACGTCATGATTTTGGGCAGAACACTTGAAAACTGGTGCGCCAGCTACCCGCTGATCCGCGAGCTGGTCGCGCTGCAAGAAACCACCTGGTTCAACCCTGGGGTGGCGCCGGTGGCGCAGGCGCTTGCCGATACAGGCCTGACCAGTGCCGATGTGGCCGATGCCAGTGCACGCCTTGGGCGGTTTGCTGCCTACCTGCGGGTTGCCTTCCCTGAGACAGAGGGCAGTGCTGGCATTATCGAGTCGGATATCCTGCCCATGACGCTTCTGCAGCCATTGCTCGGCGAGCGTTACGGACAAAGCCTGAACGGCGCGCTGTGGCTCAAGCGCGACAGCCATCTGCCCATCTCCGGCTCGATCAAGGCCCGTGGCGGGATCTATGAAGTGCTCAAGCATGCCGAAGACCTGGCCCTGGCCGGTGGCCTGCTAAAACTCGACGACGACTACACGCTGCTGCACAGCGACAAGGCCCGGGCCTTTTTTGGCCAGTACAAAATCGCCGTCGGCTCCACCGGCAATCTCGGTATGTCGATCGGCATCATGGGCGCAGCGCTGGGCTTTCAGGTGACCGTGCATATGTCGGCAGATGCCCGGCAATGGAAGAAAGACAAGCTGCGCTCCCACGGTGTGACGGTGGTCGAGTACGAAAGCGATTACAGCGTGGCCGTGGCCCAGGGTCGCCAGCAGGCGGAATCCGACCCGACCTGCCATTTCGTCGACGATGAAAACTCGGTCAATCTGTTCCTCGGCTACGCGGTGGCCGGTGAGCGTTTGAAACAGCAATTCGCCGCGGCACAAATCACCGTAGATGCCCAGCATCCCCTGTTTGTGTACCTGCCTTGCGGCGTCGGTGGCGCTCCCGGCGGCGTGGCTTTTGGCTTGAAGCTGGCCTTCGGTGATGCCGTGCATTGCATCTTCGCCGAGCCGACTCACTCGCCCTGCATGCTGCTGGGTGTGTACACCGGGATGCACGACGAAGTCAGCGTGCAGGATTTCGGCATCGATAACGTCACCGCAGCAGACGGCCTCGCCGTGGGTCGCGCTTCCGGCTTTGTCGGTAAAGCCATGCAGCGCATGCTTGACGGTTTCTATACCGTCAGCGACGAAGAAATGTACAGCCTGCTGGCCCTGATGGAATGCAGCGAAGGCTTGCGCCTCGAGCCTTCCGCATTGGCAGGTGTGCCGGGCATTGCCCGGGTGCTGGGCGAGCAGCAAGGCTACCTGGCCCGCGCAGGCCTGAACCCGCAAGCCATGAGCAATGCTACCCATCTGATCTGGGCAACAGGCGGCAATATGGTGCCTGCTGACGAAATGGACGCCTATCTGGCCAAGGGCCGTGAGTTGCTGGGCTGATTCACGGGCAAACGGGATGTGGCAAGATGCAGCCATTGCCACATCCCGCCAGACGTCAGCCTTGGGCTTGAGGGAATACCGTCGTGCTCAACCTGCCTCCGCGAATCAGCTCCAGACTCAACAGCAGCCAGTTCGCCAACCTGCATACTTTTTTGGTGGCCGCCCGTCATCTGAGTTTTGCCCGTGCGGCGCAGGAACTGTGCCTGAGCGCCAGCGCCGTCAGCCACCGTATCAGTCGGCTGGAAGCTGCGTTAAGCATGAAGCTGTTCCAGCGTCTTACCCGTCAGGTCAGCCTGACTGACGAAGGCGAGCGAATCTTCGAAATCCTCCAGAGTGCGATGGGCGAATTGTCCGAAGCACTGGAGCAATCATCCGAAGCGGAAATTGCCGGTTCCATTGCACTCTATGCCAGGCCTTCGGTGGCCCAGTGCTGGCTGGTGCCACGGCTGGCCGACTTTATCGAGCGCTACCCGCTGGTTTCACTGGACCTGCGCGTAGGCAATGACAATGTCGACTTTCGCACCCGCAAGATTGACCTGGCCCTGTACTACGCTAACGGCGAATTTCCCGGGCTGACCAGCCACCGACTGATGCGTGAGCAAATGGCACCGGTATGCAGCCCGGAATATGCGCAACGCCATATGCTTTGGGAGAATCCGCAGAACCTGGCCAACTGCACCACCTTGCACGACTCCCTGGCCTGGGATCATGCCGCCTACGATGCCGAATGGACGCTGTGGGCCGAACAACAAGAGCTGCTGGGCTCGCTGCCCAAGCGCACCCTGACTTTCGACTGCTCGGACCTGTGCGTGACCGCGGCCATGAACCACGCCGGTATCGCCATCGGGCGCCAGCAACTGGTGCAAAAACGTATCGATCGTGGCGAACTGGTCCTGCCCTTTGGTGATTTCCGCCGGTGCGGCCACTACGACTATTACCTGGTCCACTCCCCACTCAGCGTTGTGCCCAAACGCTTGCAGGTGTTTATAAACTGGTTGCGCGAGTGCGCGCAGGAATCATCACCATGACAGGCAGACCATCTTTGAGCTGCTTGCCTGCGATACCTGACAACCCGCGCCTGATCATCCCGCTGGCCGTGGGCGGACCTTGGCTGGCGCTGGCGGTTTTGTTGTTTTAGCGGGCAGTGGGCGAACCGGAAAAGTTCTCGATCTTGACCTGACCATCCGGGAAGGTCGCAATAATTTCCAGCTCACCACCCATGGCCTGAATGTAATTACGCAGGGTGCTGATATACATGTCCGTGCGCCGCTCCATTTTGGATACAGCTGCCTGGTTGATATTCAATGCTTTAGCCAGCGCCTCCTGGCTCAACTCCTGTGCTTTGCGCAACTCATGCAAAGGCATTTCCTTCAAATGCTGACGGTACAAAGCCTGCGCCTGAGCGCGAGCCTCTGGAGCCATGCGCGCCTCAAGCTCAGCGAATTTTTTAGGCATTTTTTTGACCCTCTTCAAGCAGTGTTTGCAAGTGTATGTCGTAGAGTTTTTGCGCCAGCGGCACATTCTCTTCATACCAACGCTCATGCCCGGTCTTGTCGCCACCAATCAACAGTAATGCGCAGCGGCGCGGATCAAAGGCATAGAGCACCCGGTAGGGACGGCCCGCATGCTGCACACGCAACTCGCGAAGATTCCCGTAGCGTGAACCCTTGATATCGCTGCAATGGGGGAAGCGCAGGCCCGGCCCTAGGAGCTCCAGTAACTTGACGCTGGCAGCCACACTGACTTGCTCTTTTTCGCTAAGCCGTGCCCACCAGTTGCCAAATTCATCGGTGTACTCAACATCCCAGTTCACACTCAAAATATGCCACCCAAGGAATATAATCTCAAGGGAATAATGGTATGGCCTTCAGTTGCTGGCCAACCAGTACTCGGGGCAGTCCAAGTGTTAGTGATGGTTTCGTAAAAGTACGCTGAGCCTGTATCAGGAGATACCGGCCTAAAAAAAAACGCCCCGAACCAGTCGGGGCGTTTTTTATTCAGATGTCCAACCTGTTTAACAGGTCAGTAGCATCAGAAAATGCTGATCGGGTAATCAACAAATACGCGAACTTCGTTGCCGCCGACGTTGTATTCGCTGGCGTTGTTCGACACACGCAACCACGAACCACGCAGACGCACGCTCAGGTCTTTGACCGGGCCGCTTTGTACAACGTACTTGGCCTGGTTGAAAATTTCGCGCTCGGTGCCACGGCCACGGTCGGAACCGTCGTCGATGTTGGTGCCGCGTACGTAGGCGATGTTGTAGGTCAGGCCCGGAATGCCAACGGCACCGAAGTCGAAGCCATAACCCAACTGCCACGAACGTTCGTCTTTGGCGTTGAAGTCGGACCAGTAGGAGTTGGCCAGCAGGATGGTGTTGCCGCCATCGCCCACGCCGCCGGCATTGCGATAGCCGCCGTACGGATAGCCGATTTCGCCAGTGCTGCTCTGGTAAGCCAGGGTCACAGTGTGCGCGCCAAAGCCGTAGGTGGTTGCCAGGCTCCAGATCTTGTTGTCCTGGCCGTCAACCTTCAGCACGTCACGGGCATAGTCTTCTTTGACGTGGGTACGGTAGCCGTTGAAGTCAAACGTCAGGGACTGTTTGTCTTGCAGCGGCAGTGCGTAGGTCACGCCCACGTATTGCTTGTTCAGCTCGTCTTCCATCTCGGAGCCATACAGGGACGCCGACAGGTTGTCGGTGAACTTGTAGCTACCGCCGAAAACGTTGATGCTTTTCAGGTCGCCGCTGTCGCGCGCTTCAGCACTTTTACGCGACTCTGCGGTGAAGCGACCGACGTTGATTTCCAGACCGTTGATCTCCTTGGAGGTCAACAGGGTGCCAGTGAAGCTTTCTGGCATCAGACGCGAATTGTCGTACATCAGTACCGGCAGCGCAGGCATTTGATCGCCGTACTTGAGCACGGTGTTGGAGACGCGAAACTTCACTGCAGCGCCGGCTTTGGCGATGTCGTCAGCCGCTTTGCCGCTGGCGCCCTGCTTGAAGAAGTCGATACCGCCCGCGCCGCTTTTGCCACGGCCGCCATCCAGACGCAGTGCGTAGATGCCGAAAGCATCCACACCCACACCTACGGTGCCTTGGGTGAAGCCCGAGCTGAACGTGCCGAGGAAACCCTGGCCCCACTCTGCTTTATCTTGTTTGCCATTTTTGTAGTCACGGCTGATGTAGGCGTTACGCGCCAATACATTCAGGTGGCTGTCTTCTACAAAACCTTTTGCGTCAGCTTGATCGTTAGCCATGGCCTGGGTAGCACTGAGTACGCCCAAAGCGAGCAGACCTATCCGTTTGTTCAACATATTATTTTCCTTATTTCTGAATAGAAGCGCTCTGTGGGTATCAAGCTGAAACATTGAGTGGTGGTTGCTTCACACAAACAAAAAAGACCTGCGCGAAGACTCGGTACAGGTCTTTCAGATAATGGTGTAAGGCTTATCGCCACAGGCGTTGGCGGGAATCCTAGCCGCCGTGAAGGCGATGTGTCAATTTCGTGAAAAATTTGTTAATTGGCATGACTTTCCAGAAGTTTGACCCGAGTGTCAGCAATCATTACTGGCAACCACCCAAACCACAGGCTGGCGCTGAAACGGTTGCGCCCTCACCGGCGACTCCATCGCGCTGGCGCAGCCAGGCAGCAAAGGCTTCGGGCTTGCCCAGATAAGGTCCCAGATCGACCAACTGATACTCACCGGACTGCTCCAGCACCACGGTCGGAAAGCCCTGCCCGCCGACTCGCGACAATAATGCTCGACTGGCCTTGAAGTGCGCCTGTGTCACATCGCCACTGGCCGCATCGAAGGCCTGCCGAAAACCATCAGCGTCCAGGCCCATCTCTGCCGCCACTGCCATCAATACGTCCCTGTCAGCAATCCGCCGCCCCTCTGCGTAATGCGCCGTTTGCAGGCGCCCCAACAGTTCAAGACCACGCCCGGCCGATTGCTCGGCGGCCAGTACCGCCGTGGTCGGCGGCGCCGAATCAAATACCGCCGTGGTGTCGCGCAGTAAACCTTCGAAGTACGCCTCACCAAATGGCTGCCCGGTGTATTGGGCAATGCGCTGGTCATGGGGCATCACGTAATCGCGCAGTTGCGCCGACACCGTCTGGCGTTGCGCGCCGGTCATCATTCCACCGCCGTGGGCCACTACCGGCAAAATTCCGCGTGCCATATCGATCAGTGGCTTGGCGCCATAGCACCACCCGCACAGGGGGTCGTAGATGTAATGCAGGACAGGTGTGGTGGTCATTGCTGGCTCCGGATGATCAATAAATCAGAGCACCAGCCTAGCCTTGTGCCGTTCAGGGAAAAACGCCGGTATGACGTTCAGTGTGTTTCGCGAACCGGGCAAATCAGCTGCGACAGGCGCCACGCGCAAAGAAATAAATAGATACATATTTACAGAGAGTGTAATTGCTAATTTTTAACATTAAGTAACAAGAACCATTACCATTCGCGCCCTAAAAATATAACTACCCTCTCAACCGCCCGGATATCTCTCAACCATGCTTTCCCCCTGCCGTTTAACACCCTTGAAACTGGGGCTGTGCGCCTTGCTGTACGCCGGATTCAGTAACGCCGCCACTGTGCTCCCGGAGCTGTCGATCAGCGCCAGCGAAGCAGAGGCCGATGACCCTCGGGTCAAGGACGTCACCACCGCAACCCGCACCTCGACCCCGGCGCGCTATGTGCCGCAAGCCATCGATTCGGTAAAAACCAGCAACGTTCTCGATTACGGGATCAACAGCATCGGCGAAGCCCTGAGCGGCATCCCCAACGTCAGCAGCACGGCCGACACCCGCTTCGACAGCCTGCGCATTCGTGGTTTTGACGCCAGCAACGATTTTTATCTGGACGGTATTCGCGACGACAGCCAGTACGTGCGCGACCTGCACAATATCGAGCGTATCGAAGTGCTCAAGGGCCCGGCAGCCGTGCTGTACGGCCGTGGCAGCCAGGGCGGGATCATCAATCGCGTCAGCAAGATGCCGCAATTCGGGCGCCAGTCGAGTATTCAGGCTCAGGGCGGCAGCGAAGATTTGCGCAGCCTGTACGCCGACCTTAGTGCAGACCCCAGCGACACCGTCAGCCTGCGTCTGAACATGGGCAATGAAGACAAAAACAGCTTCCGCGATCATGTCAGTGGCAACCGCCAACTGTTCGCACCGTCGATAAGCTGGCAAATCACCCCGGACCTGAACTGGCTGGTGCAGTACGAATACAGCCGTTACAACCGCACTCCGGATCGCGGCATCCCAAGCATCAACGGCCGCCCGGCGGATGTCAGCAGTGACACCACCTACGGTGCTCGCAATGATTATATCGACGACAAGACCCAAAACCTGCGCTCGCGCCTGAGCTATGAACTGAGCGACAACTGGCAACTGCGCCATACCCTGGGCGTGTTCAAGCTCGACAGCGAGTTCGAGAACACCTACCTGACCGGCTACGATCCGAAAACCAGCAAAGTCGACCGCCAGGCCTGGCAGCAGGACATGACCACCCGCAATATCTTTAACAATTTCGAGATCGAAGGCGGCTTCGACACCTTTGGCCTGGAGCATCGCTTGTTGACCGGCCTGGAGATTGGCAGCCAGCGCCGCGACCCCAAGCTTTACAGAGCCAAAACCGTGCCTCAGGTCGATCTGTACAACCCGGACCGCAACCTGCGCCCGACCGGGACGATGCCGCTTTTCAGCGACAACCACACCGAAGTCGAGAGCCAGGGCTTGTATGTGCAGGACCAGATCCGTCTCAACGAACAATGGCAAGTACTGGCCGGTTTGCGCTATGACCGCTTTGATGTCAAGTCCACCAACAACATCAGAAACCTGACTGAAGAACGTAAAAGCCACAGTACCAGCCCGCGCGTTGGCGTGGTCTGGACCCCGTTGCAGGACCACTCGTTCTACGCCTCGTGGACCAAAACCTTCTCCCCGGTGGGGGGTGGTTTGATCGGCATCACCCCGGGCGCGGCGGGCAACGCCAACGACCTGAGCCCGGAGCTGACCAAGCAAAAGGAAATCGGGGTCAAAAGCGACTGGCTGGATGAGCGCCTGAGCACCACGCTGGCGGTGTACGAACTGGAACTCTACAACCGCCGTACCACGGACCCGGATAACCCGACCATCACCCTGCTTTCCGGCCTGCAGCGTTCACGGGGTATTGAGCTGACTGCCAACGGCAAGCTGGGTGGCAACTGGTACATGCGCGGCGGCATTGGCCTGCAGGACGCAACAGTGGTCAAGGATAAAAACGGCCTGGAAGGCAAACGCATCAACGGTGTGGCCAAACACAATGGCAGCTTGTTTATTACCTGGAAGCCGGAAATGGGCTGGTATGCCGAAACAGGCGTGACCCTGGTGGGACAACGTTATGCCGACAACAAGAACACCGTGGTACTACCGGGTTACGGGCGCTGGGATGCGTTGGCGGGGTTTCGCGAAAAAGACTGGGACGTGAGCGCTGCGCTGACCAACCTCACCGACCGTTATTACTATGCGTCGGCTACCAGTGCGGCACAGATCATGCCGGGAGAACCGCGCAGTCTGGTGATGACGGGCACTTACAAGTTTTAACTTGAAGTCAAAAGCCCCTCACCCTGGCCCTCTCCCTGAGGGAGAGGGTTGGGGTGAGGGTGAGGGTACTTTTGATTCATTTACGCCTTAAACGGCGCCGGCTGTTGCTGAGTCAGGCAATGAATATTGCCACCGCCCAGCAGCAACTCACGGCCCGGCACCATCACCACTTCGTGCTGCGGGAAAATTTTCTGCAGGATGGCCTTGGCCTCTGCATCCATCGGGTCATCAAAGCTCGGCGCGATAATGCCGCCGTTGACGATCAGAAAGTTCACGTACGAACCGGCCAAGCGTTCCGAAGGATTACGATCCTGGCTGCCTGCAACCTTGTCGATGCCATCACACTCTTCCTGGGTGGCGTACATCGGCCCCGGAATCGGCATTTTGTGCACCACAAACGGCCGCCCCTTGGCGTCCGTGCTGGTCGCCAAAACGTCCATCGCCGCATGACAACGCACATAGTTGGGATCGCGCTCATCGTCAGTCCAGGCCAGCAGCACCTCGCCCGGCGCAACGTAGCAGCAGAAGTTATCCACATGGCCGTCGGTTTCATCATTGAACAGACCATCCGGCAGCCAGATAATCTTATCCACAGCCAGATTTGCACGCAGCACGCCTTCGATTTCTTCGCGGGACAGGTGCGGGTTGCGGTTGCGGTTCATCAGGCACTCAGCCGTAGTAATCAGCGTGCCTTCACCGTCAACGTGAATCGAGCCGCCTTCCAGCACAAAACCTTCGGTGTAGTAACGCGGGCAACGTTCTATTTCCAGCACCTTGCTGCCCACTTGCTGGTCGCGGTTCCACGGAAAGTACAAACCACCGTCAAACCCGCCCCAGGCGTTGAAATCCCAGTTCACACCACGCACTTCACCGCTGTCGTTGATGACAAAGGTCGGCCCGCTGTCGCGTACCCAGGCATCGTCGCTGGACATTTCGACCACACGAATATTCGGCACATCAAGTTGCGCACGGGCATTTTCATACTGGGCTGCCGACACCCCGACAGTCACCGGTTCAAAGCGCGCAATGGCCTTGGCCACTGCCGCGTGCGCCGCCTGCGCAGGCTTGCCGCCCAGGCGCCAGTTGTCCGGACGCTCAGGCCAGATCATCCAGGTTTGGGTCTGCGCAGCCCATTCGGCAGGCATATAAAAGCCGTCAGCGCGCGGCGAACTGTGCAAAGTGGTCATCTGGACTCCTGAAAGCGTCGGATTGGGGTGGCATAAGTAAACAAGACAGTGAACGCAGCTCTACACCGCGTCAACGACAAGCACCTTTATAGCCGATAAATATCGGTAATAAAATTATTTTATCCGGCCACCAACTGCTTTATTCGACAAATATCGGATATTAATCCGTATTTACACCTGCTCATTTATATTCCCGACAGCTCCCACTTGCACCACCCTGCTCATCCCCACAAGCTATGCGCCATATGTTTAAAGGCCTTCAGGGAATAAGGAATCATCACATGCGCATTTTAGTCACCGGCGGCGCCGGTTTTATTGGTTCAGCATTGATCCGTCACCTGATCAAAAATACCGGGCACGAAGTCCTCAACCTCGACAAGCTGACCTACGCCGGTAATCTGGAATCGCTGCAAAGCATCGCCACCGATACCCGCTACGAGTTCGTCCAGGCGGATATCGTCGACCAGGCCGCGGTCAGCGCGATCATCCAGCGCTTCCAGCCCCAGGCGATCATGCACCTGGCGGCCGAGTCCCACGTTGACCGCTCCATCGACGGCCCGTCGGACTTTATCCAGACCAATATCGTCGGCACCTACAGCCTGCTCGAGGCGGCACGCGCTTACTGGCTGGCCCTGCCCGAGCCGGAAAAAAGCGCATTCCGCTTCCACCATATTTCCACCGACGAAGTGTATGGCGACCTGCACGGCGTCGACGACCTGTTCACGGAAACCACACCTTACGCGCCAAGCTCGCCGTACTCGGCCAGCAAAGCGGCGTCCGATCATCTGGTCCGCGCCTGGAACCGCACCTACGGCTTACCGGTGCTGCTGACCAACTGCTCGAACAACTACGGGCCGTTCCACTTCCCGGAAAAACTGATCCCGCTGGTGATCCTCAATGCCCTGGCGGGTAAACCGTTGCCGGTGTATGGCAATGGCCTGCAAGTGCGTGACTGGCTGTTTGTCGAAGACCACGCCCGTGCCCTGCTCAAAGTCGCGACCGAAGGCGTGGTGGGCGAGACCTACAACATCGGCGGCCACAACGAGCAAAAGAATATCGACGTAGTGCGCGGCATTTGCACGCTGCTCGAAGAGCTGGCCCCCGAGCGTCCAGCGGGCGTGGCCCAATTTGCCGACCTGATCACCTTCGTCAAGGACCGCCCGGGCCACGACCAGCGCTATGCAATCGACGCCAGCAAAATCGAACGCGAGCTGGGCTGGGTACCCGAAGAAACCTTCGAAACCGGCCTGCGCAAAACCGTGCAGTGGTATCTGGACAACCTCGACTGGTGCCGCCGTGTTCAAGACGGCAGCTATCAAGGCGAGCGCCTGGGCAATACCGATCCCAAGGACCTGATTGCATGACTGACGCAGCAGCTCCATTGAAAATCCTCATCAGCGGTAAAACCGGCCAGGTGGCGGTTGAACTGCAAAAGCGCCTGGCCGGCCTCGGCGAACTGATTGTGCTGGGCCGTGATGAGCTTGATCTGAGCCAGCCCGAGCAAATCCGCGCTCAAGTGCGCGCACACAAGCCTGACCTGATCATCAACGCCGCAGCCCATACCGCCGTGGATCAGGCCGAAAGCGAACCGGAACTGGCGTTTGCGATCAATGCCATCGCCCCCGGTGTCTTGGCTGAAGAAGCGGCAGCTCTGGGCATTCCGTTGATCCACTACTCCACCGACTATGTGTTCGATGGCAGCAAGCCTGCGCCCTACACCGAAGACGACGCCACAAACCCGCTGGGCGTGTATGGCAAAAGCAAACTGGCGGGCGAACTGGCCATCGCGGCTACAGGTGCTGCGCATCTGATCCTGCGCACCAGCTGGGTGTATTCGACTCACGGCAAAAACTTCCTGCTGACCATGCAGCGCCTGCTGCAAGAGCGCTCGGAACTGCGCGTGGTGGCGGACCAGATCGGCGCGCCGACCTGGGCCGGGGCCATTGCCCAGAGCACTCGCGCCCTGATCGAGCGCTGGCAGGCGGGTGACGCCGGGGCCTGGGGCACATACCACCTGACCGCCCAGGGCGAAACCTCGTGGTTTGGCTTTACCCAGGCCATTGCCGAGCACCTGAGTGCCCAAGGCAAGCCCTGCGCGACACTGGAACCGATACCGGCCAGCGCCTACCCGACGCCTGCGGCACGGCCACAGAACTCGCGCCTGGATTGCAGCCGCCTGGCCCGCGAATGGCGCGTCACCCAGGCCGATTGGCGCGAAGCCTTGCGTGAGTGCGTGGCCGAGCAACAAGACTAACGCCAATCTCCATTGTGGGAGCGGGCTTGATCGCGATGCACGCGGTGTTGCAGTCATACCGAGTCGATGCCATCGCAGGCAAGCCTGCTCCCACAGGTTTTGTGGTGTTCCCCAGTCCGGCATCTGCAAGATCATTTGTGGGAGCGGGCTTGCTCGCGATGGTATCACTGCGGTTTGCCTGACAGACCGCATCGCAGGCATCGCAGGCATCGCAGGCATCGCAGGCAAGCCAGCCCACAGGTTTTGCGTCGCCTGCTCCCACCGAGATAGGGTTGGGTATACTGCGTCGTACTCTTGCGGCGCAGTTTTCCGATGATCACCTCCACCTCAGTTCCTCGCAGACCCCGCTGGCGCAGTCTGGCCTTGTTGGCCTTGTGCCTCGCGCCTTTGTTATGGCCGCTGCAACACCTGGCCGAGCGTTATTACCGCAGTGAACTGGCCGGGCAAAACCACCAGACCCTCGACCTGTACGTCGCCAACCTGTTGGGTACGCTACACCGCTATGAAGTGCTGCCGCAGATTCTCGGCCAGTTGCCTGACCTGCGCGAACTGCTGGCAAACCCGGAAAGCCCGCAAGCCCTGAGTAAAGCCAATCAGTTGCTCAGCGAAATCACCAGCCAGACCGGCGCTGAAGTCATGTACCTGGTGGATGCGCATGGCGACACCATTGCGACTTCGAACTGGAACAAAAGTGACAGCTTTATCGGACGCAACTTCGCCTTCCGTCCCTATTTCAGCGAGGCCATGCAAGGCAAGCTCGGGCGCTTTTTCGGCCAGGGCACAACCTCCGGCAAGCGCGGCTATTACTTTGCAGCACCGGTCGAGGTAGACAACCAAAAGCTTGGCGTACTGGTGGTCAAGGTCGACCTCGATCACACCGAGCGACTCTGGGGCAAAACACCGGAACAACTGTTGCTCACCGACAGCAATGGCGTGGTCATCCTCACCTCGCGCCCGGAATGGCGCTTCAGGTCCACCCGCGATCTGTCCGAGGAAGAACGCCAGGCGATTTTCGCCATCCTCCCCTACCCGACCCGCGACCCCAAACCCCTGGCGCTCGACCCCAGTGCCTGGCTGGTGCAGACACAAACCATCGACGAAACCGGCTGGAAGGCGAACATTCTTGCACCGCGCACATTGATCGACCGCTCGGTACGCACCGTAGTGGCCATTGGTGGCGCCACCTTGCTGGTGGTCATGCTGTTGATCGGCTTGATGATGCAGCGTCGGCGCCATTACCTGGACCGCATCGCATTCGAGGCCAAGGCCCGCCGGGAACTGGAGATGCGCGTCGCCGAGCGCACCAGCGACCTGGAAGGGCTCAACCGGCGCCTGCGTGAAGAAGTGCTGGAGCGAGAACATGCGCAACAGGAACTGGTGCGCGCCCAGGACGACCTGGTGCAGGCGGGCAAATTGTCAGCCTTGGGCACCATGTCCGCGAGCATCAGCCACGAACTCAACCAGCCGCTGGCAGCCATTCGCAGTTATGCCGAGAACGCTGAAGTACTGCTTGATCACCAGCGCATCGAAGATGCACGGGGCAACCTCAAACTGATCAACGAACTGACCGGGCGCATGTCTTCGATTATTGCCCACCTGCGCGCCTTCGCCCGCCGCGATCGCCACGCCCCGGAAAGCGTCGCCCTGCAACCGGCGCTGGACGATGCCCTGGCATTGCTGGCCAAGCGTCGGCGCAGCATGGAAGTGGAGCTGATCCGTGATTTGCCCGCCGCCACGCTGTGGGTTGAAGCCGGCGAAACGCGCTTGCGCCAGGTACTGGGCAACCTGCTGGCCAACGCTCTCGATGCCTTGACCGAAAAAGGCCCGCCCCGACGTTTGTGGCTAAGTGCCCAATCGACCCCGGAAGGCGTCACTGTGTACATTCGCGACAACGGCCCGGGCTTTTGCATGGAAGCGTTGGGCCGCGCCGGTGAGCCGTTCTACACCACCAAGACCCGCACACAGGGGCTGGGGCTGGGGCTGGCCATTTGCGACACACTGATCCGTGCCTTTGGTGGCGAGTTGTTGTTCGCCAACCACAAGGAAGGCGGTGCTTTAATTACCTTACGCCTGCGCGCAGGTGCGCCGGGCGTGAGCTTGCAAGCTTCAGAGGACGCCAGGTCATGAGCCAGCCAATCGATCCGCATGTTCAGGTGATCCTGATCGATGATGACCCGCACCTGCGCCAGGCCCTCTATCAGACACTGGATCTGGCCGGGCTCAAGGTGTTGCCGCTGGCCGAAGCCAACGGCCTGGCCGGGCGTATCGGGCGAGACTGGCCGGGCGTGGTGGTCAGTGATATCCGTATGCCGGGTATGGACGGTCTTGAACTCCTGACGCAACTGCACGGCCAGGATCCGGAGTTACCGGTGCTACTGATCACCGGCCACGGCGATGTCCCGCTGGCGGTGCAGGCCATGCGCGCAGGTGCCTATGACTTTCTCGAAAAGCCTTTTGCCAGCGACGCGCTGCTCGACAGCGTGCGCCGGGCCCTGGCCTTGCGCGCCCTGGTGCTGGACAACCGCAGCCTGCGCCTGGCGCTGAGTGATCGCCAGTTGCTGAGTTCGCGGCTGGTCGGGGTATCACCGGCCATGCTGCGTCTGCGCGAGCAAATTGGCGCGCTGGCGGCGACCAAGGCCGACGTACTGATCCTGGGCGAGACCGGTTCCGGCAAAGAAGTGGTCGCAAGGGCGCTGCATGATTTGTCCGCACGGCGTAACGGCCCCTTTGTGGCAATCAATGCCGGGGCACTGGCCGAATCGGTGGTTGAAAGCGAGTTGTTCGGCCATGAACCAGGCGCCTTTACCGGTGCGCAAAAGCGCCGTATCGGCAAGTTTGAATTCGCCAATGGCGGCACCTTGTTTCTCGATGAAATCGAAAGCATGAGCCTGGATGTGCAGGTCAAATTGCTGCGCATGCTGCAAGAACGCGTGGTCGAGCGCCTGGGTGGCAATCAACTGATCCCGCTGGATATCCGCGTGATCGCCGCCACCAAGGAAGACCTGCGCCAGGCCGCCGATCAAGGCCGCTTCCGGGCCGACCTGTATTACCGCCTCAACGTGGCGCCCCTGCGCATTGCCCCCTTGCGTGAGCGGGGTGAAGACGTGCTGATGCTGTTCGACTACTTTGCCGGCGAAGCCAGCGTGCGCCACGACCTGACTCCCAACGTGCTGCAACCGGCGCAACGATCTCTGCTATTGCGCCACACCTGGCCGGGCAACGTGCGTGAGCTGCAAAACGTCGCCGAGCGTTTTGCCCTGGGTCTTGAGCTGGCATTGGACAACTCGCCTGAAGATCAACCAACGGTTGGCAATGGGATATCGGGGGGGCTGAGCGAACAAGTCGAGCACTTTGAAAAAAGCCTGATCGCCGCCGAGCTTGAACGCACCCACAGCTCCATGCGCAGCCTGGCCGAAGCCCTGGGCGTGCCGCGTAAAACCTTGCACGACAAACTGCGCAAGCACGGGCTGAATTTTGATAGCGCCAGCGCTCCTCACCCAGATGAACTTGATTAAAGAGGCCATTGCATGAACCGCGACAGTCGTTATCTGGAGTCAGTGCTTCATCACGACATCCCGCTGACCCGTGAAATGGGCCTTACTGTACTGAGTTGGCAGGGCCGGCAACTGCGCTTGCAAATGCCCCTTGAGGCCAATATCAACCACAAGAGCACCATGTTCGGCGGCAGCCTGTACTGCGGCGCGGTGCTGGCGGGCTGGGGCTGGCTGCATTTGAGCCTGCGTGAAGCGGGTATCGAAGACGGGCATATCGTGATTCAGGAGGGCCATATCAGCTACCCGCTGCCCGTGACCCAGGACGCTATTGCCCTGTGTGATGCGCCAGGAGATGAGGCCTGGAGCAAGTTTTTGGCCATGTACAAACGCCACGGCCGTGCGCGATTGACCCTCGACACGCGGGTAATCAATGCCAAGGGCGGGGAAGATGCAGTGAAGTTCAGCGGGCAGTATGTGTTGCATCGCTGATTTGGTGGGCTCTACTGATTATTGTGGGAGCGGGCTTGCTCGCGATGGCATCGCCGCGGTTTAACTGAAAGACCGCAGCGCCTGCATCGCGAGCAAGCCCCCACAGATGAAGATTAGTGTTGTGCCAGATCCAGCAATTTTTCACGCCAAGGCGCCTGCGCCGGCAGCGCCAAAAACGACTGATTGAGCAACGACTCACGCGCCGGGTAACTGAACGGCTCACCATCAAGCTGCAACACCACACCACCCGCACCTTCCAGTACACCCTGTGCGGCTGCGGTATCCCACTGCGAAGTCGGCGCCAGCCGTGGATAGCAATCGGCCGCCCCTTCAGCCAGCAAACAGAACTTCAACGAACTGCCCACGCTGACCAGATGCAGCTCACCCAAGTGCGCGCTCAACCCGGCCAGCAAGCGCTCCTGCTCGGGGCTGGAGTGGCGACGACTGGCAACCACAGTCAGGGCCTCGCCCGCAGGCGGCGTGTTGCGCACGCTGATGGGCACAACCTTATGACCCTCCGACCGCCATGCCCCCAAACCCGCGCCACCGTAATAGCAACGACCACTGGTGGGCATGGACACCACGCCAAACACCACACGGCCCTGTTCGATCAACGCAATATTGACGGTGAACTCTTCACTGCCCGAAATAAATTCCTTGGTGCCATCAAGCGGGTCAACCAGCCACCAGCGCGTCCAACCGGCGCGTACACTTTGCGCGATATTGGCGTCTTCTTCCGAAAGCACCGGAATGCTCGGATCCAGCGCCGTCAGGCCATCGAGCAAAATATGGTGCGCTGCCAGATCAGCGGCGGTTACCGGCGAATCATCGGCCTTGGCGGTGACTTCAACACCCGCGCGCCAGAACGGCAGAATCGCGGCGCCAGCGGCGTGAGCCAGAGTGATAACGCCTTCAAGCAAGGGATGGGGCAATGTACTCACGGCTGGAACACTCCGCGCTGGGTCAACAGATCACGGGCCAGATACAACGCAGCCAGGGCGCGACCCTCGCTGAATTGCGGGTTGAGCACCAGGCTCGACAGCTCGCGCAGGTTGACCTTGTCGACGCGCATCGGCTCCGGCTCGTCGCCTTCCAGATGGGCTTCATACAGATCGCTGGCCAACACCACCTGAATTTTCTGGCTCATATAGCCGGGGGACAGCGATAGCTCAGTCAAATGCTCAAGCTGACGGGCGCCGTAACCGGCCTCTTCCTTCAGCTCGCGCTCAGCGGCGGCCAGCACATCCTCACCCGGCTCGATCAGGCCCTTGGGCAACGACACTTCGTATTCATCGGTGCCGCCGCAGTATTCTTCGACCAGAATCGCGTGCTCGGCATCAATCATGGCCACAATCATCACCGCGCCATAACCGTTACCGCGCCCCACCAGCCGCTCGTAAGTGCGCTCAACGCCATTGGAGAAGCGCAACTGCACTTCCTCAACCCGAAACAATCGGCTACTGGCAACAATTTCACGGGCAAGTACGGTGGGTTTTTGGCGCATAGCGGCTCCTCAATATGAACGGGGTACTATACCTCGGCTTTTCCGATTGTCTGTGTCGGAAATTTTTCACTGTGGGAGAAGTTTTGCATGACCGTTTTACCTTGGCGCGACATCGATACCGTGCTGCTCGACATGGACGGCACGCTGCTCGACCTGCACTACGACAATCACTTCTGGCTCGAACATCTGCCCCAGCGCTATGCCGAACTGCATGGCATCAGCCGGGCCATGGCCGACCTGGAGCTGACGCCGCTGTTCGAGGGCAATGCCGGTCAGTTGAAGTGGTACTGCCTGGATTTCTGGAGCCAGGAGCTAAAGATCCCGGTACGCGAACTCAAGCTGGAAACCGCTCATCTGATTGCCTTGCGCCCCGACGCCGATACCTTTCTGGCCGCGATCAAACAGGCAGGCAAGCGGGTGATCATGATCACCAACGCACACCGTGATTCGTTGTCATTGAAGATGGAGCGTATCGAACTGGCACCGTATTTTGAACGCTTGATCAGCTCCCACGACTACGGTTTCCCCAAGGAAAGCCCGGCCTTCTGGGATGCCTTGCAAGCCGATATCGGCTTTGACCCGGCGCGCAGCCTGTTTATCGATGACACCTTGCCGATTCTGCGCAGTGCGCAAAAATTTGGCGTGGCCCACTTGTTGGCCGTCCAACAGCCTGACAGCAAAAAAGGCCCGAAAGACACCGAGGAATTTGCCGCGCTGGGGGATTATCGCGAGCTGCTGGAAGGGTTGTGATCACCCATTCATTAATGTGGGAGCGGGCTTGCTCGCGATAATCCCCCAGCGCGGTTCATCTGGAAAACCGCGCTGCTGGCATCGCGAGCAAGCCCGCCCCCACAAGTAGCCACAAGGTAAAATCGGCTTACTCCGGGATACGCAGCGTCTGCCCCGGGTAGATCTTGTTCGGGTCCTTGAGCATCGGCTTGTTCGCTTCAAAAATCTTGTTGTACAGATTGGCGTTGCCATAGACCTGCAGCGAAATCGCGCTCAAGGTGTCGCCCTTCTTCACCACCACAAAGCGCGAAGCTACAACGGTCGGCCCGGTCACGGTGATCTGGTCGTCAACACTGGCCACGCCTGCGATATTGCCCGCCGCCAGAATGATTTTTTCTTTCTCTTCCTGGGTGGCCACTTCACCACTGACCGTCACTTTGTCACCGTCAACGGTGGCGGTGATATTGGGATTGCCCAGGCCCACTTCCTGTACGTGCTTCTTGAGTTCTTCGCTGGCATTGGCATTGCCCGGTGTCAGCAGATCGATCAGCTTTTCACCGGCTTCTTTTACAAAGCTAAAAATACTCATCCTTCACGCTCCTAGGGTTGGAATATCCAGATCCATGAGCGTAGACCATCATGGGCGCAAGCAAGCACGCTAGAATCGCCCACTGAATTGCGCCTGGAGCGACGATGGACATCAAACAGCTGAAATTCCTCATTGCCCTGGATGAAACCCGTCATTTCGGCCAGGCCGCCGCCCGCTGCCATATCACCCAGCCAACCTTGTCCATGCGCTTGCGCAGCCTTGAGCAGGAGCTGGACTTGCAACTGGTCAATCGCGGCCAACGCTTCGAAAGCTTCACCGCCCCCGGCGAGCGGGTACTGGCCTGGGCCCGTACCGTACTGGCCGCCTACGATGGCCTGCTGGCAGAAGCTGCCGCTTGTCGGGGCAATCTGATCGGCACCCTGCGCCTGGGGGTCGTGCCGCTGTCGAGCTTTGACCCGCTGCCTTTGTTGCAGCGTCTGCATCAGGAACATCCCGAGTTGCGCTTCGAGCTGTCGGCGCTCAGTTCCGGGCAAATCCTCGAACAACTGGCCAGCAACCAGCTGGACCTGGGCGTGTCCTACCTTGAGCGTCTCGACCAGGAACGCTTTGACTCCCTCGCCTTGGGCGAAACCCGCATGGGCTTGCTGTACGACCAACGGTATTTCAACTTTGGCGACCAGCCCCTGAGCTGGGAAGCGCTGATCGCCCTGCCGCTGGGTCTACTCAGCAGCGGCATGCACTTTCGCCAGTCCATCGACCACAACTTCCACAGCCGTGGCCTGACGCCACAACCCCTGTTGCAAACCGATGCCGTTCATCAACTGTTACAAGCTGTGCACGGCGGCTTGTGCTGCGCGGTGATGCCCCTTGAGGGCGGGCTGGAAGCCCTGACTGACCATCTGCGCCTGCATCCCATTGAAGACGCCCACACCTTGGCCCGCCTGGGCTTGATCATGCGCCGCGAAGCCCCGCGCTCGGCTCTGGCCGAAGCCTGTTTTGCGTTCTATCAGAAATCGCTAACCACCTCTTGATCGACGCCATCTATCAATAGATCAGCACTGACGATTAGACGCGACACTGTGTCGCGCCTAGGCTTAAGGCTCAATTGATTGTCGGTATCGCCCTATGAACGCCAAGCGCCCCCTGTGCGCGGCGCCTGCTACTGCTGCGCCCGCGCCTGCTGCCAGCCAGACCTATGACTACGTCAACCTGGACCACAGCAGCGGCGCGCCAACCGCCCTGGCCGAAGAGGTCGCACTGGCGATTGCCTACAACGGCATCAGCCAGGCCGTCATGCTGGTCACGCCCACAGACCTTGAAGACTTTATCGTCGGTTTCAGCCTGGGCAGCGGCATCATTCAAGACCCCAGCGAAATCTATGATCTCAAGCTGACGGGTGCAGGTTCGGCCCAATACGCACAGGTCGAAATCGCCAGCCGCGCATTCTGGAACCTCAAACAGCAACGCCGCCAACTGGCCGGCACCAGCGGCTGTGGCCTGTGCGGCGTAGAAGCGGTGGAACAGGCCCTGCCTGATCTCAAGGTGTTGCCAGGTGCGCCGCTGCCACCTGCACAGTGGCTGGAAGGCCTACGCCAGCGCATCAGTGATTTCCAACCCTTGGGCCAGCACTGCGGCGCAGTACACGCGGCCGTTTATATGGACGGTCATGGCCAGTTGCTGATGGGCCGCGAAGACATTGGCCGACACAACGCCCTGGATAAGTTGATCGGTGCGCTGGTACGGCAAAACATCGACCTGACTGGCGGTGCAGCGATTGTCACCAGCCGTTGCAGCCTGGAACTGATTCAAAAAGTGTTGCGCGCCGGCATCCAGACCCTCATCAGCCTGTCCTCGCCCACGGGCCTGGCGCTGCAATGGGCCCGGCGGCACAACCTCAACCTTATTCATCTGCCACAAAAAAGCGCACCCCGGGTGTACAGCCCCGCGCAGGAGAGCCAACCGTGAGCCTTCACCATCAAGCCGACAAAACCCCGACTCCCCGCTACAAGCCCTATAAAGGCCCGGCCGGTGGCTGGGGCGCGCTGATCAGTGTGGCGCAGGCCTGGTTGACCAGCGACAACGCGCTGAAAAACCTGCGCATGATGCTCAAGACCAACCAGAACGGCGGTTTCGACTGCCCTGGCTGCGCCTGGGGCGACTCGCCAGAAAGCGGCCTGGTCAAATTCTGCGAGAACGGCGCCAAGGCGGTGAACTGGGAAGCGACCAAACGTCGGGTCGATGCTGCGTTTTTCGCCAAACACAGCGTCAGCGCACTGCTTGAGCAAAGCGATTACTGGCTGGAATATCAGGGCCGCCTGACCGAGCCAATGAGCTATGACCCGCAAACCGACCGCTATACGCCCATTAGCTGGGACGCCGCATTTGCATTGATCGCCAGGCACCTGCTCAACCTGGCCAGCCCCAACGAAGCCGAGTTCTACACCTCGGGCCGGGCCAGCAACGAAGCAGCGTATCTGTATCAACTGTTTGTGCGCTCGTTTGGCACCAACAACTTCCCGGATTGCTCGAACATGTGCCACGAAGCCAGCGGCGTGGCCTTGGCACAAAGCATCGGGGTGGGCAAAGGCACCGTGACCTTCGATGATTTCGAGCACGCCGATGCGATTTTCGTGCTGGGGCAAAACCCCGGCACCAACCACCCGCGCATGCTTGAACCTCTGCGTGAAGCGGTAAAGCGCGGTGCTCAGGTGGTGTGTGTCAACCCGCTTAAAGAACGCGGTCTTGAACGTTTCCAGCACCCGCAGCACCCGCTGGAAATGCTCACCAACGGCGATCGCCCGACCAATACCGCCTACTTGCGCCCGGCACTGGGCGGCGACATGGCGCTGTTGCGCGGCATGGCCAAGTTTCTCTTGCAGTGGGAGCGCGATGCCCAGGCCGCAGGCGAACCGGCCGTGTTCGACCACGCTTTTTTGAACGAGCACACTGCCGGCGTTCTCGACTACATCTGCAGCCTCGATGAGACCTCGTGGGAACACCTGGTCGAGCAGTCTGGCCTGACCCTGGTGGAGATCGAGCGTGCCGCCCGCATGTACCTCAAGGGCAAGAACGTGATCATGTGCTGGGCGATGGGTATCACCCAGCATCGGCACTCGGTGCAGACCATTCAGGAAATCGCCAACCTGATGCTGCTGCGCGGCAATATCGGCCGACCGGGCGCAGGCCTGTGCCCGGTGCGCGGCCACAGCAACGTGCAGGGTGACCGCACCATGGGTATCAACGAACGCCCGCCGGTGGCCTTCCTTGATGCCCTGGAACGTCGCTTCCAGTTCGAGGTACCGCGTGAAAATGGCCACAACGTGGTGGAAGCCATCCACGCCATGCTCGAAGGCCGCGCCAAAGTATTTATCGGCCTGGGCGGCAACTTCGCCCAGGCCACCCCGGACAGCCCACGCACCGCGCAGGCACTGCGCAATTGCGAACTGACCGTGCAGATCAGCACCAAGCTCAACCGCAGCCACCTGATGCACGGCAAGGAGGCACTGATCCTTCCGTGCCTGGGCCGTACCGATATCGACATCCAGGCCGAAGGCCCGCAAGCAGTGACTGTGGAAGACTCGTTCAGCATGGTCCACGACTCAAATGGCCAGTTGCAGCCGCTGTCGAACCAGATGCGCTCCGAACCCTCGATCGTTGCCGGTATTGCTGCTGCCACCCTGGGAACTCAGCCGATTGACTGGAATTGGGTGGTCGGCGATTACCGACGCATTCGCGAGCTGATCGCCGATACCATCCCCGGTTTCAAGGACTTCAACACCCGCATCCAGCACCCTGGCGGTTTCTATCTGGGCAACTCGGCCGGAGCACGGCAGTGGAACACGCCTTCGCAGCGCGCCAACTTCCGCCCCAACGTGCTGCCACAAGACCTGGTGGATGCCCGCACCCGCGCCACCGGCCAGTTGCCCGATCTGATCATGCAGTCGATGCGCTCCCACGATCAGTACAACACCACCATCTATGGTCTGGATGATCGCTATCGGGGGGTCAAAGGCCAGCGTGATGTGCTGTTCGTCAACGAAGCCGACATCATCCGCCTGGGCTTCAAGCCGGGGCAGAAAGTCGACATCGTATCGATCTGGGATGACAACCATGAGCGTCGGGTCAAAAACTTCACCCTGCTGGCGTTTGATATACCTGCCGGACAGGCTGCAGCTTATTACCCTGAGGTGAACCCGCTGGTGCCGCTGGAAAGCACGGGGGATGGCAGCCATACGCCTACGTCGAAGTTCGTGGCGATTTGCCTGGAGGCGGCCAGTCCCTCGGCGTTGATCATGGCAAAAACTGGCTGAGATACCTATGTGGGCTCTTCAAATCCCAGACACAAAAAAGGCCGCTCCCCTACGGAAACGGCCTGACCGAACTAGCTAACAGACCCGCAAAAACACAATAAGTTCCATTGTAAAAACAACAACTTACGTAATTGTGTACAACTCGTGTTACTCGTCGGATTTCGATTGTCACCAACCCTCTCCAGCCTCAGGATCGCGCCGTCATCTCTTTGAGGCTCATCCATGAAGCTCACCTCGATTCTCTTGTTGTCCCTTGGCCTGGTCAGTGGCGTAGCCTCGGCCGGTGGCACCACCGAAGCCGGTGTAGGCGGCGCATTGGGCGGGGTTCTTGGCGCCGTTGTTGGCCAACAGCTCGGCGGCTCGACCGGTTCTGCAATTGGTGCAGGTGTAGGCGGCGCGGCAGGCAGTGCCGTGGGTGCCGACAAACGCAGCCGTGGCGAAGCAGCCATTGGCGGCGCGCTGGGTGCTGCAGGCGGTAACGTGCTGGGCCGCAGTGTCGGCGGCAGCACAGGTGCCCTGGTTGGCTCGGCCGCTGGCGGTGGTGCCGGTGGCGCGCTGGGCAACTATATGGGCAATAAAAGCGACAGCGACGATCGCCGCTACCGTGATCGTGATAACCGTCGCTCCTACCGTGATGGCCACCCCGGCCGTGGCCATGCGTACGGCCACCGCAAAAACAAACATCGTCACGACGACTGATGTGCACAACGGGAGCCGCAAGGCTCCCGTTTTTTTTGCCTGGACCTCCCTCCCCCGGCAAATTGTTTCAATGCATTACGCCCGCCTGTTTTGGCGTTGATCATGCAATCTGCATGTACCGGTAAAATTCACAATCCCCAAGTCATTGAAAAGTATGGAGTTACCAACAGCCATAAGGTTGGCATAGCTTCTGCAATCTCCTGAATGAACGCTGCACTTCCTACCATTCAGGAGCACAACAACAATGATCGGGACAACTGAACACTATCCCGCAGCCCTGCAAGATTCCTCTGGCCACTCAGGAGTTTCCTGGGCCGCCATCTTTGCAGGCGCCGCTACTGCTGCCGCGCTATCCCTGCTGCTGATCATGCTGGGCGCAGGCCTTGGCTTTTCGGCCGTTTCGCCTTGGGCAAATGAAGGTGTAGGCGCCAAGGGCCTGGGCATCACAGCCATCATCTGGCTGGCCGTTACGCAAATCATCGCTTCAGGCATGGGCGGTTATCTGGCCGGTCGTCTGCGGGTCAAATGGGCCAATATGCATGGTGATGAAGTCTACTTTCGCGACACCGCACATGGCTTTCTGGCCTGGGCCGTGGCCACGCTGGTAACCGCCACCTTGATTGCAGGCTCGGTCAGCAGCGTTGTCGGCAGCGGCGTGCAAGCCGGCGCCAGTGTTGCTTCAGGTGCCGCATCAGCGGTCAGCAGTGCATCTGGCAGCGCAGCCGCCAGCCATGGTGATAAAGGTTCGGACTACTTTATCGACACCCTGTTTCGCGATGATCGCGGTGCTGGTGTCAGTGAAGACGCCGCCCACGGCACCGTGGCCCGTATTTTCGCCCACAGCCTGACCAATGACGGCCAACTGAGCAGCGAAGACCGTACCTACCTCGCTCAAATCATCGCCCAGCGTACCAACCTCAGCCAGCCGGAAGCTGAACAACGGGTCGATCAGGTATACGCCAAGGCCCATCAGGCCGTTGAAGAAGCCAAGGTCAAAGCCAAGGAAGCCGCTGACACCGCCGCCAAAGTAGCCGCCTGGACCACCTTGTGGATGTTTATCACGCTGCTGATTGGGGCCTTTTTTGCCAGCCTGTGCGCCACCTTCGGCGGCCGCCGTCGCGATGCCGTGACGTATCTGACACCCACCACCACAACCTCGCTGGTTTAACTCGGGCTATTCGCTGACTGGAGAATAAAATGCGCTCACTTCTGCTGTTTTTCCTCGGTATCCCAATTCCGATCATTATTCTGATTGCGTTGTTTGTTCACTGATAACAGTGCGCAAACCCAACTGACGGCCTTCCCTGCGAAGGCCGTTTTGCTTGCAGCGCCTCAGACCGGCAGGCAGGTCGTGGACTTGATCTCGGACAACGCCACAATCGAGTTCACCTCTTGAATACCCGGGACCATGGACAGTTTCTCGAAGAAAAACCGCTCATAGGCCTCGATATCGGCCGTGACGATACGCAGCAAAAAATCCACCGAACCCATCAGCACATAGCATTCCAGCACTTCGGGGAAACCACGAATTGCGTCAGTGAATTCGGTGAAATTTGAACGCCCGTGGGCATTGAGTTTGATCTCGGCAAAAATCTGCGTGTTCAAGCCGATTTTCTTACGATCGAGCAAGGTCACCTGGCCGCGAATGATGCCCTCGTCCTTCATTCTCTGGATCCGCCGCCAGCAGGGTGATTGCGACAGCCCTACCTTCTCCGCGATCTGCGCACTGGACAGCGAAGCGTCCTCTTGCAGCAGCGCCAAAATGCGTCTGTCGTAAATATCCAATTCGTTTTGCATAAAAACACCTGAAAACTAATAAACCAAGACTTGTTCAAGTCTATTTATCGTCAATTCAAAGCATCTTAGATAAAAAAATTCTGCCGCGACGTGTAAATATTCCTCCAGCCTGAACAGGAGCTATTGCATGCCGCATCTGGAAGTCGTCAACCACTCTCCCCGCCCCGACGTATGGGCCAGCAATGCCGCCCCGTGCCCGGTGATCTTCCAGATCCAGGCTGAGGCCGACGCCGACGTGCTGTGCCGGGTGCTTAACCTGTTTGCCTTGCAGCAACTGATCCCGCAGCAAGTGGAAGTGGTCCGCGATGGCGACACATTGAGCATTGAAATCCGGAGTCACGAGCAGAGCTGGCACCGTGCCCGAATCATCGGTGAAAAACTGCGCAACCTGATCAGCGTCTTCGACGTACAGTTGCAACCCGAGCAGGGCGCCAAGGACACGGCGATACAGGCTTGCGGGTAATAGTTCGCAATCATTGCCAATACGCAGGTCGAAGCAGCGCGACTAGGCTTTGAAGGTTTATGGCCAGACAAGGATCTGTCTGCGCCGATGCCTCAAGGAGCCGTTATGCCCATCACCCCGTCCCTGGACCTGCGGTTGGACCTCGAAAGCCTGTTAGCCGCACTACTCACGCAAAAACGTATCCAGCCAAGTGGCGCTGAGCAGGCGTTGCTGCTCAGCCGCGAAGCGTCCAGCACCGAACTGCACCCACTGGTGTTTCTCGCGCAGCAACAACTGTGCGCACCGGGACGGGACGCCAAGGTGCTCGATCTTGAAACCCTCACTGCCTGGCTCGCCAACTACGCCGAACAACCCTACCTGCGCCTTGATCCGCTCAAGATCAATGCCGCCACAGCGACCGGGGCAATGTCCTTTGCCTTTGCCCAGCGTCATGGAATCCTCGCGGTAGCCGCCGATGACTCAGCCATCACTATCGCCAGCAGCCAGCCTTGGGTCGTTAGCTGGGAAGCTGACCTGCGCCAGTCGCTCAAGCGCCCGATCAAGCGAGTAGTCGCCAACCCCCTGGAAATCCAGCGCCTGAGCCTGGAGCTTTTCCAACTGGCCAAATCAGTCACCGGGGCCACGCTCAACGATCAGAAAACCAGCCCCCAGGCGAACTTCGAACAACTGCTGACCCTGGGCCAGGGCGACCGGGAACCGGATGCCAACGATGCGCCTATCGTCAGTATTGTCGACTGGCTGTTTCAGTACGCCTTTGAGCAGCGCGCCAGCGATATCCATTTGGAGCCCCGACGCGCGCAAGGCTGTGTTCGCTTTCGCATCGACGGTGTGTTGCATGATGTTTACCACTTCCCGCCACAGGTGATGATGGCCGTGGTCAGCCGCCTCAAGAGCCTGGGTCGGATGAACGTCGCCGAAAAACGCAAACCCCAGGACGGCCGAATAAAAACCCGCCTCCCGCAAGGGGGTGAGGTTGAACTCAGGCTCGCTACCCTGCCTACCGCCTTTGGCGAAAAAATGGTGATGCGTATTTTTGACCCGCAGGTACTGTTGAAAAGTTTCGACCAACTGGGCCTGCCCCCCGAAGACTTGCAACGCTGGCAGCAAATGACCACCCAACCCAGTGGCATTGTCTTGATCACCGGCCCCACCGGCTCAGGCAAAACCAGCACCCTGTATGCAACGCTCAAGCAACTGGCCACCCCTCAAATCAACCTGTGCACCCTCGAAGACCCCATCGAAATGATTGAACCGGCGTTTAACCAGATGCAGGTCCAGCCCGCTATCGACCTGACTTTCGCCAATGGTGTGCGAGCACTGCTGCGCCAGGACCCGGATATCATCATGCTCGGCGAAATACGGGACCTGGAGACCGCTGAAGTCGCGATCCAGGCGGCGCTGACCGGTCACCTGGTACTTTCGACCCTGCACACCAACGATGCCCCCAGCGCCATCAGCCGCTTGCTGGAGCTCGGGGTAGCCGCCTATTTGATCAAAGCCACATTGCTGGGCGTGATGGCCCAGCGCCTTGTGCGCACACTGTGCCCCGAGTGCAAGACCGAGCATCCGGTGAGCCCGGGCGACTGGCCGGGCTTTGCCCCTGCCTGGGCAAGTGCAGCACCCGTTAATGCGTGCCGCCCCAAGGGCTGTGTGCAGTGTCGGGGTACCGGCTACAGCGGGCGCATCGGTGTCTATGAAATCATGGTAGTGAGCGAGAAACTCAAGGCACTGATTGGCCCGGATACCGACCTGACAGCCATTCGTCGCCTGGCAAGTGCTCAAGGAATGCTTAACCTGAGGCTGGCTGCTGCTCACAAAGTCGCTTCTGGAGCGACCTCCATGGAAGAGGCACTGCGAGTTACCCCCGCGTAGTTGAATTGTTTTGACTAAAATCTAATCAGTTGGGCAATTTTCTTGATCGTTACACTCGTCGTTCGTTTGTTTCTCACACATCAAAACAAGGAATGATCATGCAAGTGGGTACAGTGATCCTGTTATTTGTCGCCTTGGCAATCGCCGTGCTGTTTATGGGCTTCAAGGTGGTTCCGCAAGGGTATCAATGGACGGTAGAACGATTCGGGCGGTACACCAACACCCTCAAGCCGGGCCTGAATATCATCATCCCGGTGATGGATCGCATCGGGCGCAAGATCAACGTAATGGAAAGCGTGCTGGATATCCCGCCACAAGAAGTCATCACCGCCGACAACGCCACGGTACAGATCGATGCCGTGTGTTTCTTCCAGGTGGTCAATACGGCTCAGGCTGCGTATGAGGTCAACAACCTCGAACACGCCATTCGCAACCTGCTGCAAACCAATATCCGTACCGTGCTGGGCTCGATGGAGCTGGATGCCATGCTCAGCCAACGTGACGGCATCAATGAAAAACTGCTGCGCACGGTTGATGAAGCAACAGCGCCGTGGGGTATCAAGATTACCCGTATCGAGATCAAGGACATCAGCCCGCCCGCCGACCTGATGGCCGCCATGTCCGGGCAGATGAAAGCCGAGCGCATCAAGCGTGCACAAATTCTTGAGGCTGAAGGCCTGCGTGCTGCGGCAATCCTGACCGCCGAAGGCAAAAAACAGGCGCAGATCCTTGAGGCTGAAGGTGGTCGGCAGGCGGCGTTCCTCGAATCCGAAGCCCGCGAACGCCAGGCCGAAGCCGAAGCGCGGGCGACCCAAGTGGTGTCCGAAGCCATTGCCTCGGGCAACGTGCAGGCGATCAACTACTTTGTTGCGCAAAAATATATCGATGCGCTGGGCAAGCTCGCTTCTGCCAACAACAGCAAAGTGATCCTCATGCCGCTGGAAGCCAGCCAGGTCATCGGCGCAGTGGGCGGCATCGGCGAAATCGTCAAAGCCACCTTTGATACCAAGAAGGCCTGATACATGTGGGAGTTTCTGCAACACCTGAACTTCTGGGACTGGCTGGCGCTGGGCACGGTGCTGCTGATTCTGGAGGTGTTCGGCGCCGGTGGTTATTTGCTGTGGGTAGGGCTTGCAGCCCTGATTGTGGGGGCGTTGACGTTCCTGGTGCCCGAACTGCCCTGGACACTGCAGCTGCCCCTGTTTGGCGTCCTGGCGATCCTCACTGCAGTATTCTGGTGGCGACGCCAGCGTGGCGCTGGCGAAAGTGGCGACCAGCCGAACCTTAACCGCCGGGGCCATGAGCTGATCGGCCGGACCTTTGTGGTGCAACAGGCAATTGTTGAGGGGCGTGGCAAAATCAAGGTCGGCGACAGCGTATGGATGGCAATCGGGCCTGACGCCCCGGTGGGCACACCGGTACGTGTAACCGAACAAAACGGAGCCGTGTTGAGTGTAGAAATTGTGCCATAAGGTTACGGAACTCTCGGACAGTATTTGCTATCAAACCCGATAGCTAATCTATCCGGAGTCACCGTTATGCGCCTCAAATATGCTGTAGCCGCTATCGCCTTGCTGTCCCTGCCTGTTGGTTCGGCAATGGCCGACAGCTTCTGGAGCAATGTGCTGTCTTCCGGCGCAACTACCGGGTCTACCTACCTGACCTTCAAAAAAGACCGAAAAGTCATCGCCGCACAGGATGACGCGGGCAGTTTTGTCGCCAGCAACGGTTCGATCCGTGGCCCGTACCTGGAGTCGGCCATGCAGCAAGTACGCGCCGATAACCCGAATCTGAAAGTCAGTGACATGGAACTGGCCAACGCGATTCTGGTTAAAAACGCTACAGTCGACTAATACCCTGCAGAACCTGTAGTCGCTGCCGCAGGCTGCGAAGGGGCAAAGCCCCCCCTGCAAAATCCCTCGCAGCCTGCGGCAGCGACTACAGGTGTTGAGTCTGCCCTTTTGATTCAGCTGCCATACAGAATTTTCACCGGCAGTGAGCGATCCTGCGGGTATGATCTTGAGCGCTATGCTATTGCTCTTTGATCACCCAAATTCACTCACAACGGATGTCATGCTTCTATGAGCTCGCTGCCTTTCCTGCCGTTTTCCAAACCCACTATTGATGAAGCCACCATTGCTGCCGTGGGCGACGTGTTGCGCTCGGGCTGGATCACCAGCGGGCCAAAGGTTCAGGCTTTCGAAGCACAATTGTCCGAGTACTTTGGCGGGCGCCCGGTGCGCACCTTCAACTCCGGCACCTGCACCATGGAAATCGCTCTGCGCATCGCCGGTATCGGTGCAGGCGACGAAGTTATCACTACGCCCATTTCGTGGGTGGCCACCGCCAACGTGATTATCGAAGTCGGCGCTACGCCGGTGTTTGCCGATATCGACCCGGTGACCCGCAATATCGACCTGGGCAAACTCGAAGCCGCCATCACCCCGCGCACCAAGGCAATCATCCCGGTGTACCTGTCGGGCTTGCCGGTGGATATGGATGCGCTCTACGCCCTGGCCAAAAAGCACAACCTGCGCGTCGTTGAAGATGCGGCCCAGGCACTGGGCTCCAGCTGGCAAGGTCAGCGTATCGGTGCCCGTGGCGATTTTGTCTCGTTCAGTTTTCAGGCCAACAAGAACATCACCTCATCCGAAGGCGGTTGCCTGGTACTGAACAATGAAGACGAGGCGCGACTGGCCGAGAAATATCGTCTGCAAGGCGTTACCCGCACCGGTTTCGACGGGCTCGATGTCGATGTGCTGGGTGGCAAGTTCAATATGACTGACATTGCAGCGGCGATTGGCCTGGGCCAGTTTGCCCATATCGAAACCATCACTGCCCATCGTCGGGAACTGGCCAAGCATTATTTCGAATGCTTCGGCCCGGAGTTTGAGGCCCAGTACGGCGCGCAGTTGCCGGTAGCAGACTTCAACAATACCAACTGGCACTTGTTCCAGCTTGTATTGCCTGAGCGCAAGGACGGCCAGCCTGCACGCGCGACCTTTATGAAAGAGATGCAGGCGCTGGGCGTCGGCGTCGGCTACCACTACCCGCCAATCCACTTGCTGAGCCTGTATCGTGCGCTGGGCTTTAAAGAAGGGATGTTCCCGGTTGCCGAGCGTGTTGGGCGCCTGATCGTATCGTTGCCAATGTTTACGGCGATGACCAAGGCCGATGTAGAGCGTTCGGTTGCGGCGGTGAAAGCAGTTCTGAAAGACGCTTAAAACAATTGTGGGAGCTGGCTTGCCAGCGAAGCAATCGCAGGCAAGCCAGCTCCCACAAAATACTCAAGAAGCTGTCGATTACTCGCCGATTGCAGCCTTGTAGCCAGCAGCGTCCAGCAGTTTTTCCAGCTCGGCGGTGTTGCTTGGCTTGAGCTTGAAAATCCAGCTGGTGTACGGGTCGCTGTTCAGCGATTCCGGGCTGTCAGCCAGTGCTTCGTTAACGGCAATCACCTCACCCGATACCGGCGAGTAGATATCGGAAGCGGCCTTTACCGACTCAACAACACCTGCCGTATCGCCTGCAGCGAATACTTTGCCGACTTCGGCCAGTTCAACGAATACCACATCCCCCAAGGCTTCCTGAGCGTGATCGCTGATGCCCACGGTAATCGTGCCATCCGCTTCCAGGCGTGCCCACTCGTGACTTTCAGCAAAGCGCAACTCAGCAGGGATCAGGCTCATATTCAGTGTCCTCAAGAATAAATGTCAGCGGCACGCAGTCAGTGCATGCCCGCCAGTAAAGGTTAAATCAGGGCTTTGCCCTGACGAACAAAAGTCGGTTTAACTACGCGAACCGGATACCACTTGCCACGAATTTCAACCTCGGCACGGTCGGCCGTTGCCATCGGAACTCGCGCCAAGGCAATCGATTTGCTTAGCGTAGGAGAGAAACTACCACTGGTGATCTCCCCTTCGCCAACATTGGCGATGCGAACCACTTGGTGGGCACGCAAAACACCCCGTTCCTCAAGCACCAAACCCACGAGTTTGAGCTGCACGCCACCGGCCATTTCAGCTTCCAGCGCTTGGCGACCGACAAACTTGCGCGAAGCAGGCTCCCAGGCGATGGTCCAGGCCATATTGGCGCAAAGGGGGGAAATAGACAGGTGGATATCCTGCCCGTAGAGGTTCATGCCAGCTTCAAGACGCAGGGTATCGCGAGCGCCCAAACCAATGGGCGAAATGCCAGCGCCCACCAGGTCGTTGAAAAAGGCCGGGGCCTGATCGGCCGGGAGCAGGATTTCCAGGCCGTCTTCACCGGTGTAACCGGTGCGGGCGATAAACCAGTCACCGCTGCTCTGCCCTTCAAAGGGCTTGAGCTGCTGGATCACCTGGCTGCGCGCCTGGCTCACCAGCTCGGCCACTTTATGCCGCGCCTGCGGCCCCTGGATGGCCAACAGGGCCAGTTCCGGGCGCTCCAGCAGTTGCACCGCATAGCCCAGGCTTTGCGCCTGCATCCAGGCCAGATCCTGATCGCGGGTGGCGGCATTGACGATCAACCGATAACCGTCGGGCATCAGGTAGACAATCATGTCATCGACCACGCCGCCCTGCTCATTGAGCATGGCGCTGTACAAGGCACGGCCGGGGGTGTTCAAACGCTCGACATCATTGGCCAGCAAATACTGGAGCCATTCCTTGGCCTGAACCCCGGTGATGTCGATCACGGTCATATGCGAGACATCAAAAACCCCACAGTCGCGACGCACCTCGTGGTGCTCCTCGACTTGCGAGCCGTAATGCAAAGGCATATCCCAACCGCCAAAATCGACCATCTTCGCGCCTAGGGCGAGATGCAGGTCATACAGAGGCGTACGCTGTCCCATGGGTTTCTCCTTCCGGGCTTGGCGAAGGTGCGGACAGGCTGCGGAGTATTTCAAACCCAAAAAAGTGGCTTTCTTACATCACGCAGAAACCTGGCCTGACAGACAGACCGCACCGAATGCCGCGCATTGTAGCCGCATGCAGAAGGACTGGCACCTAACCGATTCGATGCGCCGAGCGTCGAATCAGGCCGATGACCGGTAATAAACCGACCAGTACCAACGTCAAGGCAGGTAGCGAAGCCCGCGCCCATTCGCCTTCACTGGTCATCTCGAAGATCCGCACGGCCAGCGTATCCCAGCCAAACGGGCGCATCAGCAAGGTGGCCGGCATTTCCTTGAGCACATCGACAAACACCAGCAACGCGGCGCTCAAGGTGCCAGGCAGCAATAACGGCAGATACACTTTGAAAAACAGTCGTGGGCCACTGACCCCCAAACTGCGAGCGGCTTCCGGCAAGGAAGGACGAATGCGCGCCAGGCTGTTTTCCAGCGGGCCATAGGCCACGGCGATAAACCGCACCAGATACGCCAGCAGCAAAGCCGACAGGCTGCCCAGCAGCAGCGGCTTGCCCGCCCCGCCCAACCAGCCCGATACCGGGATCACCAGTTCACGATCCAGATAGCTGAAGGCCAACATGATCGACACCGCCAATACCGAACCCGGCAGGGCATAGCCCAGGTTGGCCAGGCTGACCCCGGCACGAATGGCCGGGGTGGGCGCCTGACGCCGGGCAAATGCCAGCACCAGGGCCACGCTGACGGTGATCAACGCCGCCATGCCCCCCAGATAAAGGGTGTGCAGGATCAGGCCGGTGTAACGCTCATCCAGATCAAAGCGCCCACGCTGCCAGAACCACACCACCAGTTGCAGCATCGGAATCACGAACGCACAGGCAAACACCAACAGGCACCAGCCACTGGCCAGCCATGCTTTCGGGCCTCGCAGGTGATACAGGGCACTGACCCGTGGCCGCTCGTTGCTGGCACGGCTGGCCCCCCGGGCGCGGCGTTCACCGTAGAGCACCAGCATAACCACCAGCAACAGCAGGCTGGCCAGTTGCGCCGCCGTCGACAGGCTGAAAAAGCCGTACCAGGTTTTGTAGATGGCCGTGGTGAAGGTGTCGAAGTTGAACACTGACACGGCACCAAAGTCGGCCAGGGTTTCCATCAGTGCCAGCGCCACACCCGCGCCGATTGCCGGGCGCGCCATTGGCAATGCCACGCGCCAGAAGGCCTGCCACGGGCTCTGCCCCAAAACCCTGGCGGCTTCCATCAGGCCTTTGCCCTGGGCCAGGAACGCCGTGCGCGCCAGCAGGTAGACGTAGGGGTAGAACACCAGAATCAGCACGATGATCACCCCACCGGTGGAGCGCACCCGGGGCAGCCGCAAGCCCATGCCGAACCATTCGCGAAGCAGGGTTTGCACGGGGCCGGCAAAGTCCAGCAAACCGACAAAGACAAACGCCAGCACATAGGCGGGAATCGCAAACGGCAGCATCAGTGCCCAGTCCAGCCAGCGCCTGCCGGGGAATTCACACAGGCTGGTGAGCCACGCCAGGCTCACTCCCAACAGCGTGACGCCCACACCCACGCCAACGATCAGGGTCAGTGTGTTGCCCAGCAGGCGCGGCATCTGCGTGTCCCACAGATGGCTCCAGATCTGGGTATCAATGCTTTGCCAGGACAACAGCAAGACGCTCAGGGGCAACAGCACCAGGGCAGCAATGACAAAAACCAGGGGATACCAGCGACGTTGGGCAGGATGGGCCACGAAAAGCTCTCGAAGGTGCATGGGACGACGTGAAAACGAATGTGGGAGCGGGCTTGCTCGCGATGCAAACAGGGGTTCGGGGAGCAATGGAACAGAAAACGCACTTTAATCAGGGCTTACGTTGGTTTCGGTTCCAGTGCTCCCGGCGACGTTCCCCCGGTTTTTCGCTTATTGCTTTAGGACTTTTTGCCATCACTCTTTGAATCCCGGCAGGCCATGGGCCGCCCGCCATTCCTTGATCGTCTTGGTGATGCCTTCAGCTGAGGTATCCGCTCCCGGCTTTGGGTAGTAAATCAAATCAGAACTAGCGGGATGGCCAGCGATTTTATCGAGGTGCAGCAACAGGACATCATCACGATTACCAGTTGGTGCCACATCAGCCCTGAAAAGTTCTTCCAAAAATTCAATGAACTCTTTTTCGGTGTAGTCAGAAAAACTGTTTTTGATAAACGGATCGCTCATGTTCTAACTCCTCAATTCTTGTGTACTTCAACGTGATTTTTCGGCGTGTTAACCCGCAAATTATCGACATTGTAGACCTCTCCACCCTCTGAGATTGGCTCAACGTGATGGATATCATGTGAGATCCGAGAACCTGCCCAATCAATCCGTCGGGAACGTGGAGCACGCCCTGCGCGCATACGGTCAAGCTCTCTTTGCGCAATCTGTTCACTCAGCTTCGGATCTCTCGATACAGACACCCAAAATGCCCGCCTGAACGAGTCGAAACTCGAAAAACTCCGGCCTCGGAGTGTGTCGGCAATGCTGGTTGGAATCGGTACGCCGAGTCCTGTTCGAGCATGGTCTAGCCATTCTCCTGGGACATTTTCACCGATGCCAGTGACGACACCAGGTTCACCCCGGCGAATACTTAGCGATAGGTAGATTGGTGCGATTTGCGGTTGACTCGGAAACCAGATAATCGCGTCCTGATAGTCCGGCGGATACGCTGGGTTAATCAGGATTTGGTCGGCTTTCTCACCGGGTGGAAACACCCATGCAGCGGGGCTCAGCGTGACGCCTTCGAGCGCCGGAATGCCCAACACGGCGTTGGGATCGACAGCCGGGGTCCAGATGATTTTGATCCCATCGCCAAAATCCGCGACCATCTGATCGCCGCTGGCCTCGGCCTTGATAACCGGTACGTTCTGCCATTCCCGCTTGGTCCCGGTATAGAACCCGTACAGGCTGACGGCCCCGTCTGGCAGATGTTTAACGTTTACCCGCACCCGCGTATTGGCTTCTGTGAGTTCGGCGTATTGCTCGGACGTGTAGAACGCGCTGTCGGGTGAAGTCGTGTTGGGTAACACCATGCCAACAATAATCTTCACATTGGGGGGAGCCAGTGTCGACAAGGTGCCGCCCAAGCGTTTGGCCAGCTCCATCGCACTGCCAGAGCCGCCAATCCATTGGAGTGCCGTACCCGAGGCTGACGCCGCACTGGAGGCCCCCAGTACCGCGTAAGCACCGTACTGACTGAGCAACTCCAACGGGATAAAACCGCACGGGTTGTGGTTGATAATCCCATCGGGCAACGTACACGATTTGGCGAAAACGCAGCCAACCGGCCTGACTTCCTCCAGTTTCTTGATTGCCTTTCTACGTGCGTCAGCTTCCAGTTCGTTCCGAGCGTTCGCGGCTACAGTCCTGTCCCACGCAGCCTGTACTGCCTCTGTCGCCTCGGCATGTTGCCTGTTGCCGTCTATACCATTACATCCCTTATAATTCGGGAAAAGGTTTTCAACCGCCATGATACTTCCTGTAATTGACTCGATTAAGAGGCGTCTAAGGGGCTCTTAATCCCTGTGCCTAATGTATTTGTCCTTAATAAGTGAACCCGTTAGGCAGTGGTCTGCCCCGGTGCATCCATTGATGGTGCGCCAAAGAGTAACCGCCGTCAGTCATCGCTAAAATGCTGGCTTATCGCCATTAAAATGCGTGGTGATGAAATGAGCGCGAAAATGCTTAAGTCAGTAGAAATAGGGTTCCGGGAGCACTGGATCCGACAACCAACATAAGTCCTGTAAGTGCGATTTACTCATCAAAAGCTGTGGATTGGCATACTTTGATTAGCAAAACGAGTTTTCGACACCAGGTAGCGCGTGGGTTTTCGGGTAGGCACAGGGCTTAAGTGCGTTTTCTGTTCCATTGCCCCCCGAACCCCAAACACCGCCGTTTCCAATGAAACCCCGGCGATGCTATCGCGAGCAAGCCCGCTCCCACAGGTATTACTTCAGATTTTGATCAGTTCCAGCCAGCACGGTCCATCATGCGGATCGCTTCAGCCTGGCGCTTGCCTGCCACTTCAACCGGCAGTGCATCGGCCTTGAAGCTGCCCCAGCTTGCCACTTCAGGCGAAGGTGCAACGCTTGGGTTGGCCGGGAACTCCTGGTTTACGCCAGCGAAAATCGACTGGGCTTCAGGGGTGGTCATCCACTCCACCAAGGCCTTGGCCGCTTCAGGGTGCGGCGCGTACTTGGTCAGGCCAATACCCGACAAGTTGACGTGAACACCACGGTCCGCCTGGTTCGGCCAGAACAGTTTTACCGCCAGATCCGGTTTTTGCTTGTGCAGACGGCCGTAGTAGTAGGTGTTGACGATGCCCACATCACACTGCCCGGCGTTGATTGCTTCAAGCACGGCGATGTCATCCGAGAACACATCCGTGGACAGGTTGTTGACCCAGCCCTTGAGGATTTCTTCGGTTTTTTCGGCGCCATTCACTTCGATCATGGTGGCAGTCAGCGACTGGTTGTAAACCTTCTTGGCAGTGCGCAAACACAGACGCCCTTCCCAGTTCTTGTCGGCCAGAGCCTCGTAGGTCGACAGTTCTTCAGGCTTAACCCGGTCCGTCGAATAGGCAATGGTCCGTGCGCGCAGGCTCAGGCCTGTCCACTCATGGGAAGAGGAGCGGTATTGCGACGGGATGTTCTTGTCGATCACTGCCGAGGTGAACGGCTGCAGGATGCCCATTTGCTCGGCTTGCCACAGGTTGCCAGCGTCCACGGTCAGCAACAGGTCGGCAGTGGCGTTTTGCCCCTCGGCCTTGATGCGCTGCATCAGCGGCGCTTCCTTGTCGGTGATGAACTTGACCTTGACCCCGGTTTTTGCGGTGTAGGCGTCAAAAACCGGTTTGATCAGTTCGTCGATACGCGAGGAGTAAACCACCACCTCATCGGCAGCAGAAACACCGCTCGCAAAAACGGTCAGGGCCAGGGCAGTCAGTAGACGCTTGCGTGCCAACATGGGGAGCGGTCTCTCTTAATGCGAATCGGGCGTAAATGGTAGTGAATCACATTTGCCATCTCAACCTAACTCGCCCTGGAGGAGTTACCAGATGTTACGGCTTGGCCAATGGCGGCAGGTCACCGCTCAACCCCAGTGCCTGTCGCACAAACAGGGCTTTGGCCTCGGGCATGTTATTCACCCATTTCAAACCGGTGTTGCGCAGCAGGCGGGCGGTCAGCGAGTCGGCCTGGAACAACCGCTCAAAGCCTTCCATCGCCGCCATCAGCGCCAGATTGTGCGGCATGCGCCGACGCTCGAAACGGCTCAGCACCCGCACATCGGCCAAACGCTCACCACGATCCACGGCGTGCAGCAGTACATGGGCCAGCACCGCCGCATCCAGAAACCCGAGATTCACGCCCTGCCCGGCCAGCGGGTGGATGGTGTGTGCCGCATCACCGATCAACGCCAGGCCTTCGGCCACATAGCGTTTGGCATGGCGCTGGCGCAGTGGCACGCACACCCGTGGGTCGGCGCTCAACACGCGGCCCAGACGGCCCTCAAAGGCCTGCTCCAGTTCGCGGCAAAAGGCTGCGTCGTCCAGCGTCATCAGGTATTGGGCTTGTTCGGGGGTGGTCGACCAGACGATCGAGCACCAGTCCTGCTGGCCATCACGTTCCAGTGGCAAAAATGCCAGCGGGCCATGGTCAGTAAAACGCTGCCAGGCGGTCTGCTGGTGCGGTTGTGCGCAGCGTACGCTGGTGACGATGGCGTGGTGCTGGTAATCCCACTCACGGGTTTCACAGCCAGTCAGGCGGCGTACGGCCGAGTTGGCACCGTCGGCAGCAATCACCAGCGGCGCACGCAGGGTGCGACCATCGGCCAGGGTCAGCAACCAGTCATCGCCAGAGCGGCGCATCTGCTCCAGGCGTGCATCGGCCAGCATTTCGATGCGCGAGTCCTGCAGGCACTCCAGCAGGGCGTCCTGCACCACACGATTCTCGACGATATGGCCCAGCACCTCGGCATGCACACTGGCCGCCGAGAAGTGGATCTGCCCGGTGCCGCTGCCATCCCATACCTGCATATGCGAATACGGACTGACGCGACGCCCGGTAATGCCATCCCACGCGCCCAGACGCTGCAAAATACGCTGGCTGGCCGCCGACAGGGCGCTGACCCGAGGCTCGAACGGCGCCTCGGCGGCAAAGGGTTTAACGCTCAGCGGGCTGCCATCGAGCAGCAGGATGTTCAGCCCGCTGTCCTTGAGCGCCAGCGCCAGCGCGCTTCCGACCATTCCGGCCCCTACAATCAGCAGATCTGCGCGCATTTCCATGCTTTAAGCCTGTCTCGCTAGCGGCGTACGCCGCACCTGAAAAAATGGATCGACACCGGGCTTGCTCGCCCAGGCCGTTATCAACTGTCTGCGCGGGTGCCCAGGCCCATGGCCTGGCGGGCAAACCAGCGCTTGGCCGGTGGCAACAGGTCAAGGCCCAGCAGGCCGAGATTGCGCCCAAAGGACACCAGTGGCTGCTCACTGCCAAACACCCGCGTTACCTTGTCGGAAAAACCGATGGTCAATTGCTGGTCGAGTTGTTGCGCCTGTTGATAACTCAACAGGGTGGCGAAATCACCGGGCTTTTTATCACTGGCCAGCAAGGCATCGGCCAACGCCTGGGCATCACGCAGGGACAGGTTGAAACCCTGACCGGCAATCGGATGCAGGCTGTGGGCCGCATTACCCAAGACCGCCAGATGCGGGCGTACCTGTTCTTGCGCTTCGATCAGCGTAAGCGGGTAAAGATGCCGTGCACCGACCTGTTTAAGCGTGCCTAGACGATAGCCGAAAACACCCTGCAACTCGCTGAGAAAGCTGCGTTCGTCCAAGGCCGCCAGGCGCTGCGCATCCATGCCCAGGCGGGTCCACACCAGTGCGCAGCGGTTATCCGGCAGCGGCAGCAAGGCCATCGGCCCTTCGTCGGTGAAACGCTCGAAGGCCATCCCGCCGTGGGGTTGGCTTGGGGTGATATTGGCAATCAGCGCGCTCTGGTTGTAAGGCTGCTGACGCACATGGATGCCCAACTGCTCGCGCAAGCCCGAACGGCCGCCATCGGCCAGTACGGCAAGGTCGCAGTCCAGGCTGGTCTCGTCGTTGAGGGTCAGGCGATAGCCGTCTTCGAGCGGCTGCATGTGGATAACTTCAGCCGGGCATCGCCAACTGATTACCTCCGGGTCCAGGCTTTTCCACAGGCACTGGCCCAACCAGGCGTTTTCGACCACATAACCCAGCGCCGGCACCCCTTCTTCGCTGGCCGACAGCCGCGCCGTGGAGAAACGGCCGCGGTCGGACACGTGAATGTCCTTGATCGGTTCGCCGCGCTCGGCAACCGACTGCCACAGGCCCAAGCGCTCGTAGATAAGCCGGGCGCCATAACTGAGGGCCGAGGAACGGGCGTCGTAGCTGGGCTGATAGCTGTTGCCAGGAGCGAAGGGTTCGATCAACACGATCTTCCACCCACGAGCCTTGGCCCCGGCCTGCAACGCCAGCGCCAGGCTCGCACCCACCAGACCGCCACCAATAATGGCCAGATTGACCCGACTCATGCCGCGCTCGCCATCAACGCTTCGATTTCGGCGACGGTTTTTGGCACGTCGCCGCTGAGGATTTCACAGCCGTGTTTGGTGACCACTACGTCGTCCTCGATTCGCACACCGATGCCGCGCCATTTTTTCGCGACATTCAGGTTGTTCGGGCTGATATAGATGCCCGGCTCGACGGTCAGGGTCATGCCGACTTCCAGCACACGCCATTCACCGCCAACCTTGTATTCACCCACGTCATGCACATCCAGCCCCAGCCAGTGGCCAGCGCGGTGCATGTAAAAGTCCTTGTAGGCCTCGCTGGCAATCAGCTCACCGACGTCGCCCTGCAACAAGCCCAACTCCACCAGCCCGGCGGTAATCACCTGGACAGTCGCTTCGTGGGCCTGATTCCAGTGTTTGTCGGGGGCGATTTCAGCAAAGGCGGCCTCTTGAGCAGCCAGTACCAGCTCGTAAATGGCCTTTTGCTCTGCCGAAAACCTGCCGTTCACCGGAAAGGTGCGGCTGATATCGCTGGCGTAGCAGTCAATCTCACAGCCGGCATCAATCAACACCAGATCGCCACCCTTGAGCAGGGCGTCGTTCTCCTGGTAATGCAGGATGCAGCTGTTATCGCCAGAGGCGACGATCGAGCCATAGGCTGGCATTTTTGCCCCACTTTTACGAAATTCGTAATCCAGTTCAGCTTCAAGGCTGTACTCATGCAAGCCGGCGCGGCTGGCCTGCATGGCACGCACATGGGCACGGGCCGAGATTTGCGCGGCGTGACGCATAACCTTGAGTTCTGCTGCCGACTTATACAGGCGCATATCATGCAGCAGATGATCCAGAGCAACGAATTCGTTGGGCGGCCGGGCGCCGAGGCTAGCCTTGGAGCGGATGGTGTTGATCCATTCCATCAGGTTGCGATCGAATTCCGGGTTGCCGCCCATCGCCGAATACACCCGGTCGCGGCCCTCAATCAGGCCTGGCAGGATGTCGTCGATATCGCTGATGGGGAATGCGTCATCGGCGCCGAAGTCGCGGATCGCGCCCTCTTGCCCGGCCCGCAAGCCATCCCAGAGTTCACGTTCGGCATTGCGCTCGCGGCAAAACAGCACGTACTCACCGTGAACCCGGCCCGGGATCAACACGATCACGGCCGCAGGCTCGGGGAAGCCGCTCAGATACTGGAAATTGCTGTCTTGACGGTAAACATGTTCGACATCGCGATTGCGAATCGCCACTGCCGCTGCGGGCAGTATCGCAATGCTGTTGGGCTCCATCTGCGCCATGAGTGCCTTGCGGCGACGTGCGTATTCCGGTTTCGGGATATGGATCATGGGCAGACGGGTTCCCTCTTGGCGATCAATCAGTGCAGCGAAGGCTTGGCTGCAGCAGGTTCAGCGGTTTTTTTGGTTTCGGTGAACAGCAACAGCGGCGCGACGCGCAGGTATTCCATCACTTCCATGTAGTCGCTTTCGCCGTCTTCGGACTCTTCCAGTGCATCTTGCACCTGGGCGATAGCGGCCAGGTCACGCAGCACTTCGTTGGCTTCATCGCTCAGCGAGTAAGCACGGCGAGTCAGGCCGAAACCGGACAAGAAGCCCTGGCACCACTGGCCCAAGGCAGCAGCACGGTCCGCCAACGGGGCATCGTCGGTTGGCAGCAACAGCACGACGGTCATGTCGTCGCTGGTCAGTTCGCCCTTGACCATCTCTTGCAATCCGATCAAGGCATTGCGTACGTTGTCTTGTGGCTCGCCTGCCAGCAGCTCGGCGGCTTCAACCAGCCAGCCGTCGGCATCAAAGCCGGCGCCAGCACAACTGCGGCCCAACAGGTGGCCATGCAGTTCAGCAGGCGAAACGGAGTGGCCGCTGGCGGTCAGCAGGGTAACAAAGGCTTGATACGGGGAATTCTGAATAGGCATGGTCAGCTAGGCGCCAAGCGGCGCTATGTCTAGAATGGAGGGCTCGTATCCTAGCATCGGCAGACGTGCCAGACCATCGAGGCGTCAGTCACCACCCATCAGAAAACACACAGTAGGACACAATGGAAGACAACGACCTGCATGCACTGATGGCCAGACTCGAGTTGCTTATTAGCCGGGTCGAGCAACTAAACCGTCAAAACGGACTCTTAATTGCTCAGGAAAAGACTTGGCGCGAGGAACGCGCGCACCTCATTGAAAAAAACGAAATCGCCCGACACAAGGTGGAATCGATGATTTCGCGTCTCAAAGCCCTGGAGCAAGACTCATGAGTTCAAGCAGTAGCGTCACCGTGCATATCCTCGATAAAGAATATTCGATCATGTGCCCCCAGGAAGAACGGAGCAATCTGGTGAGCGCAGCCCGCTACCTGGACGGCAAAATGCGTGAAATCCGCAGCAGCGGCAAAGTCATCGGTGCCGACCGTATCGCCGTGATGGCTGCGTTGAATATCACCCACGATCTGCTGCACAAGCAGGAAGTCGCCGAAGTTCAGACCAGCAGCTCCACCCGCGAACAGGTGCGCGACCTGCTGGACCGCGTTGATCTGGTGCTGGCCACTGATCCGAACGAACGTCAAAGCTGATTCAAAACGTTACTTTGGGGTATACTCGCGCCACTCCCTGGAGTATTCGCCAGTTAGCGATGTCCCTGAGCCGATTCGCACTACCCTGGAGCTTGCACGTTGGGCCGGTGTGCATGTCCGCTAGACGGAAAGCCTTAAGGTCTACTGCAACTTCCACCTTGAACTTTCGGGTTCAAGGGCCAAGCCGACAGCGGTACGTCGGGGAGCCTGATTTCCTAGCGCAATGCCAGCCACCTGCTGGCATTGGCTTGCACGAGCCACCGCCCGGTGAACTCGATCCTGAACAGCACGCCATATGAACGAACCTGCGCCGCCTACCCGCCCGCAACTTCGCCGAATGCTGCGCAAAGCCCGCCGCGACCTTTCGCCCTGCGAGCAACGCCAGGCCGCCCGCGGCCTGTACCGGCAACTGGCGCAACACCCGCTGTTTCGCCGCGCCAAACATATCGCTCTGTACCTGCCCACTGACGGTGAAATCGACCCGCGCCTGTTGCTGCGCGAAGCTCAGCGTCGGGGCAAGATCACCTATCTGCCGGTGCTCAGCGCCTGGCCAAAGACCAAAATGGTGTTCCAGCGGGTAGCCCCCGGCGAAAAGCTGATCCCCAACCGTTTCCGGATTCTCGAACCACGTATCAACCGCGCACGCCAACGCAAGATCTGGGCACTGGATCTGGTGCTGCTGCCGCTGGTGGGGTTTGATGCAACAGGGGGGCGACTGGGCATGGGTGGCGGTTTTTATGACCGCAGCCTGGCCTATCAGGCCAGACGCCAAAGCTGGCGCAAGCCGACGCTATTGGGGCTGGCCCACGAATGTCAGAAAGTCGAGAGCCTGGCCCAGGCCAGTTGGGATGTCCCATTGCAGGGCACGGTCTCGGACAGGCAGTGGTACGTTGCCCACTGACATGCCTTCAATCAAGGTCTAGCGTTTGAACGGTTGTACTTGCTGTTGCGCCAGTTCGATCGGCGCGTCGCTTGAATTCGACCACAAACTTTGCGCATAGCCCGTTGTAACCACACCCAAACCGAACAAAATAACCAACATCCACAGTAGATCCGGTTTGCGTTTCATCGATTGCCCTCCTTCAGGCAAATCAACACGATGACAGCAACGGTTTTTGTTATAGGCCGTGCAGCAGCGTCAAGCTTAAAAGGGCGGCATTTTGCGGCAACACGAAGACACACGCAAACGCTGGCGTCAACCGACTGTCGGTTTATTAAAATATAGTCGGGCAAATTAACCACAGCATGTTTCTGGAGTAAAAAAATGGCCTATTGGTTGATGAAATCCGAGCCCGACGAGTTCTCGATCAAGGATTTGCAAAAACTCGGCGAGGCTCGCTGGGACGGCGTGCGCAACTATCAGGCGCGCAACTTCATCCGGGCCATGGCAGTGGGTGACCTGTTCTTTTTCTACCACTCCAGTTGCCCCGAACCGGGTATTGCCGGAGTTGGGCGCATTGTCCAGGCGGCTTATCCGGACCCGACCGCCCTCGACCCCGAAAGTCATTACTACGACCCGAAGGCCAGCGCCGAGAAAAACCCGTGGAGCGCGCTGCAAGTGGCTCATGAGCAAACCTTCCCCCGAGTGATCAAGCTCGACTATCTCAAACAGCAAACCGCCCTGGCCGAAATGCCGCTGGTGCAAAAAGGCAGCCGCCTTTCGGTGATGCCAGTAACTGCTGAGCAGTGGGCAGTGGTGATGGGGTTGTTGTAGAGCCCTAAGCTCCCACAATTAAGCAACATCCTGTATTCACGTCTACGCTCTGGACTTCCTTTGACTGGCATCAAGTCGAAATCGCCTTGAAACCTTCAAACTAGAGCGCTCTGTGACACAGGATGTCGGCATGTCTAGCAATCACCGTCTTTCCCATTATTTCGTTATCCCTTTGGCTGCCTTGCTGATCGCAGCAGGCGGGTTCGGTTATTGGAAATCCCAGCACGACCGCCTTCCTGAAGGCATCAGCATGGGTAACGGTCGGCTTGAAGCCACTGAAGTACAGATCGCAGCCAAAACCCCGGGGCGCCTGGCCGAAGTACTGGTCGACGAAGGCGATCGGGTGACCCAGGGCCAACTGCTGGCGCGCATGGACACCCGCACCCTGGAAGCCAGTCGCGCACAAGCCCAGGCTGAAGTGCTGCGCGCCCGCCAGACCCTGGCTGCCAACGAAGCCAACGTGCAATTGCGCCAGAGTGAAAGGCTGCTGGCCAGCCAGGAACTCAAGCGCTTTCGCCAATTGGCCCAGCGTGGTTTTGCCAGCGGCCAGCAACTGGACCAGCAACAGGCCCGGTTCGACACCAGCAATGCCGCAGTGACCGCGGCACAAGCCCAGGTCGCCGCCGCCAGGGCCGCGATCGGCTCATCCGAAGCACAGGTCGCGCAACTGACCAGCGAAATCGATGACAGCAGCCTGCGCGCGCCCATCAATGGCGTGATCCAGTTGCGCCTGGCCGAACCCGGCGAAGTACTGGGAGCTGGGGGCCGGGTGTTTATGCTGATCGACCCGAGCGACCAGTACATGAACCTGTACATGCCCGCGTCAGTGGTTGGCAAGCTGACCGTAGGTGCCGACGCGCGCATTGTGCTCGACGCCCTGCCCGACCGGGCGCTGCCGGCCAAAATCGCATTCGTTGCGGCCAAATCCCAGTTCACCCCCAAAGAGGTGGAAACCCGCGACGAGCGGCAAAAACTGGTGTTCCGGGTCAAGCTGCGCCTTACCGATCCAAGCGCCGTGCCGCAGGCCAAACCGGGCATGCCGGGTGCGGGTTATGTGCGCACCGCCGATGTACCGTGGCCGGCTAACCTGCAATGAGCGACCTGGCCCTCAACGCCAGTGGCATCAGCCATTGGTACGGCAAACAGCAGGCGCTGCTCGATATCACCTTCAGCCTGCCCAAAGGCACACGCTGCGGCTTGATCGGCCCCGATGGCGCGGGCAAGTCGAGCCTGCTGGGGCTGATTGCCGGGGTCAAGAAACTGCAGCACGGCACCCTTGAGGTGCTCGGCGGCCCGATAGACAATCGCCGCCATCGCAACACCCTTTACCCGTTGATCGCCTTTATGCCCCAGGGCCTGGGCGGCAACCTCTACCCCGAACTGTCGATCAGCGAAAATATCCGTTTTTTCGGCACCCTGTTCGGCCTGTCGAAAGACGACTGCGAACAGCGCATGGCCGAACTGCTCAAGGCCACCGATCTGGAGCGCTTTGCCGAGCGCCCGGCGGGCAAGCTATCGGGGGGAATGAAGCAAAAGCTCGGGCTGTGCTGCGCCTTGATTCACGAACCGGACTTGCTGATCCTCGACGAGCCCACCACCGGCGTTGACCCCCTGTCGCGGCGGCGGTTCTGGGAGCTGGTGGACGACGTACGCAGCCAGCGCCCTCAACTTACGTTGCTGGTGGCAACGGCCTATATGGAAGAAGCCGAGCAGTTTGAACACTGCCTGATGCTCGATCGCGGCAAACTGATTGCCGCCGGTTTAAGCCAGGAGCTGGCCGCCGTCACCACCACCGGCAAGCTCGACGAAGCCTTTACCCACTATCAGGGCGACAGCGGCCACAGCAACGAGCCGTTGGTAATCCCGCCCCGCACCAGCGACAACAGCGATATCGCCATTGAAGCCCACGACCTGACACTCAAATTCGGCGACTTCACCGCCGTCAACAAAGTCAGCTTTGCCATCGGCCGAGGCGAGATTTTCGGCTTTCTGGGCTCCAACGGCTGCGGCAAGACCACCACCATGAAAGTCCTTACCGGGCTGATGCCGGCCACCGAAGGCAGCGCCAAATTGCTGGGCAACCCGGTCAATGCCAAAGACCTGGCCACCCGTAAGCGCGTGGGTTTCATGTCGCAAAGCTTCTCGTTGTATGGCGAATTGAGCGTGCGCCAAAACCTGGTGCTGCACGCACAACTGTTCGACTTGCCCAAGGAAGACAGCCAGGCCCGTATCGAAGAATTGATCGAGCGTTTCGACCTGGGCGCTGTTGCCACACAACAGTCCGGCGAACTGCCGCTGGGGCTGCGTCAGCGCCTGTCACTGGCGGTGGCCGTGCTCCATCGCCCGGAAGTGCTGATCCTCGACGAACCGACCTCAGGCGTCGACCCGGCCGCCCGCGATGACTTCTGGCGCTTGCTGATCGAGTTATCCCGCGAGCAAGGGGTGACCATCTTCCTGTCCACCCACTTTATGAACGAGGCCCAGCGCTGCGACCGCATCTCGTTGATGCACGCGGGCAAGGTGCTGGCCTGCGACACCCCCGATGCGTTGCAGCAACAGTTCAAGGGCGACACTCTCGAAGCGGCGTTTGTTACCTGCCTGGAGCAAGCACAAAACGATCAGAGCGCCAGCCCCGCTCCAGGGGCAGAACCGGTGGCCGCGGCGGTCAATGCAGCGCCTCCGGTGAGCAAAAAAGGCTTTAGCCTGACCCGGCTGATCGCCGTGGCCAGCCGCGAATCCAAGGAATTGCTGCGCGACAAGGTGCGTATGGCCTTCGCCTTGCTGGGCGCTGTGTTCATGATGGTGATTTTTGGTTACGGCATTTCCCTCGACGTCGAGAACCTCGCCTTCGCCGTCTACGATCAGGACCAGAGCCCGCAAAGTCGCGCCTACCTCGAAGCCTTCCGCAGCTCACGCTATTTTGAAGAACACGCGCCCATCCGCAGCGCTGACGAATTGCACAAACGCCTGCAACGCTCGGAAATCAAAATCGCCCTGGAGATTCCGCCAGGCTTTGGCCGTGACCTGTACGCAGGGCGCCAGCCCACAGTTGCGGCATGGCTCGATGGCGGCATGCCATTTCGCGCCGAAACCAGCCGCAACTATGTCGAAGCAGTACACAGCGCCAACCTGGAACAACTGGCCACACAAAGCAGCCCGGCGCAAAACAAACAGGCAGCGGCCAAGCTCGAAACCCGCTTTCGCTACAACCAGGACGTAATCAGCGTCAATGCCATCGGCCCCGGCGTGATGGCACTGATCCTGGCGTTTATCCCGGCCATGCTGACCGCGCTGGGCATCGTGCGTGAAAAGGAGCTGGGGTCGATTACCAACTTCTATGCCACGCCCCTGACCCGCCTTGAGTTCCTGCTCGGCAAGCAGGCGCCGTATCTGGCCGTAAGCCTGGTCAACCTGGCCTTGCTGGTGGCGATGAACCGCTGGCTGTTCGGCGTGCCGTTCAAGGGCAGCGGCCTCACCCTGGCCTTGGGCGGGCTGCTGTATGTGCTGGCGACCACCAGCATGGGCCTGCTGATTTCGGCTTTCACCCGCACCCAGATCGCCGCGATTCTGGGCACCATGATCATCACCAGCTTACCGACCATTCAATTCTCCGGACTGATCGTGCCGCGCTCCTCGCTGGACGGTTCGGCGGCGCTGATGGGCATGCTGTTCCCGGCAGGGCACTTCCTTGATATTGCCGTGGGCACCTTTACCAAGGCTCTGGACCTGCGCCAGCTGTGGCCGCAGTGCCTGGCACTGCTGGGGTTCTTTGTTGCCTTTACCGGGCTGAGCCTGATCATGCTGAAGAAGCAGGAGGTTTGATGCACAAGCTCTCGCACATCCTGCGCCTTGGCCTTAAAGAGCTGACCAGCCTGCGCCACGACAGCGTGTTGCTGCTGTTTTTGTTCTACGCCTTCACCGTGGCCATTTACATGCCCGCGGCCGGTTCGATTATCGGCGTACACAACGCCAGCGTAGCCATCGTCGATGAAGACCACAGCGCCTTGTCGCGCAAGCTCGCCGAATCGCTGCTGCCCCCTGAGTTCCAGGCCCCGCAAGCCCTGCCGTATAACCAACTGGACCAGTCGATGGACAGCGGCCAGTACACCTTTGTGATCAACGTACCGGCCAATTTCCAGGCTGACTTGCTGGCCGGGCGTGAACCGAGCGTGCAGGTCAACGTCGATGCCACGGCCATGAGCCAGGCGTTTATGGGGGCCGGTTATATCGGGCGGATTTTCCAGCGCGAATTGCTCAATTACAGCGGGCAAGCCGACGCAGCAACAAAAACCCCCGTTCTGATCAGCAACCGCGCGCTGTTCAACCCCAACCTGGAGGGCGGCTGGTTTTTGGCCGTGATCCAGATCGTCAACAACATCACCATCCTGGCCATTGTGCTGACGGGCACCGCCCTGCTGCGCGAGCGCGAGCATGGCACTCTCGACCACTTGCTGGTGCTGCCGCTGACGGCGCTGGAAATCATGCTGGCAAAAATATGGAGCAATATGCTGGTGGTGGTGCTGTGCACCTGGATATCGCTGGAAGTGGTAGTGAAGTGGGCGTTGGGCGTACCGCTAGCGGGATCGTTGACCCTGTTTTTGCTGGTCACCGCGCTGTACCTGTTTGCCAGTACCGCACTGGGGATCTTCCTTGCGACGCTGGCCCGCTCAACCCCGCAATTCGGTTTGCTGGCGATCCCGGTGATCATCCCGATGCTCTTGCTTTCGGGCGGCAGCACGCCGCTGGACAGCATGCCGCAATGGCTGCAATGGGTGATGCAGTGCTCACCATCGACCCACTTTGTCAGCTTGGGCGCGGCGATCTTGTTCCGCGATGCGGGGGTGAATGTGGTGTGGCCGGACTTGCTGGCACTGGCGGGTATCGGTCTGGTTTTCTTTGCGATTGCACTGGCGCGGTTCCGCAAAAGCCTTGCCTCGTAACCTGTGTGAGCAGGCTTGCCTGCGATGGCATCAACGCAGTTTTCCTGGCTGACTGCGCTCAGATTTTGTGTTCGGCGCAAAACTTGTGGGAGCTGGCTTGCCTGCGATGGCAGCACCTCGGTTTGCCTGACAGACCGCATCGTCTGCATCGCGAGCAAGTCGAATCGTCGCACCGCCGCTCCCACAAATCCCGTATCAAGGTTGTTACTCCTTACTGAACAATCAAATTATTGAACAGCAGATCGTCCACCATCGGCTTGCCAGTTTCGTCGGTCATCACCTGCTGGATCTGCTTCAAGGCCTCCTGACGCAGCTTCTCCTTGGCCTCGACGCTGCCCAGGGTTTCGCTGGTCTGCTGGGTAAACAGCCCCACTAGCTGGTTACGGATCAACGGGTCATTGGCCTTGACCGCCTTGGCCGCGTCGGCCCCCGTCACGCGCAAGGAAATATCGGCCTTGTACACCTTGAGCTTCGTGCCGCCATCCAGGCCGTAATTACCCACAAACGGCGGGCTCAGGGTGATATAGCTGACCTTGTCGCCACCTTCTTGCGCCTCTTCCCCTACCGCCGCCATCGGCAAAGCCAGGGCCAGCATCAACACGATCCACGCTTTCACAATTCGCTCCTTTGCCCGGTTTGAGGGCAAGCATACGGGCCTGCCTGCGGGCCTATCTAGCGTTATCGGCCAACAAGCGACTTACTTGTGCCTGCCGCCGTTAGCAATAGTTCCTGAACACTCTCGGGCAACATGTCGACAAACTTGCGGCTGCCTTTACGCTGGCACGCTCTAACTACCGTTCTAGCGTCCCGCGAAAGTTCGTACATGGCAGTCGACAACTGATTGAGTGAATACAGCCCGGCCTCAAAACCCTCAATCAATCGGTTGCGGGCCTGACGGAACAACGTCAGTTCATCCAGAGGCAGGTCGATACCGCGACGAATATAAGCCTTAACTTCGCGGTTCAACTTGAGACAGGTTGCGCTGCTGAAATCGGGCTCTTCTGCCCATGTATCAAGCGCTACAAACAACACCAAAAAACACAGCAGATATTTCATCGCATCACCCCGGAGCCGTGCGCATATGGCTGCAAAGGGGGAAATTCTATTGAGACCTTGCCCGGCTGTTTAGTTCACGAACTCCGATCCCGTCGTGGGAGGGTTCCGATTGAAGCTACGGTCATCGCTCACTCAAATATCCCCCGCCGATGGATTCGCTATGTCTGTGGCTGGGTTTCAGATAGACCGAAAGCGCATTCAGCCTGCAGGTAGTTTTATACCCAGGCGACATGTTCATAAGTGAAAGTCATAAGTAGGATTTTTCCCTCAACTCCAAAGGACAAGGCCTGTCATTTTCAGTAACGAAAATGTAACGTTCGGCACCGCCGATATAACAAGAAATTTGGAGCTCTTGAATGTTTGCTTTTTTCCGACCTGCCGCACACCAGGCTCCCCTGCCTGAAGAAAAAATAGACAGCACTTACCGACGACTGCGCTGGCAGATTTTTGCCGGTATCTTTTTCGGCTACGCGGGTTACTACCTGCTGCGCAAAAACTTCTCGCTGGCCATGCCCTACCTGATTGACGAGGGTTATACCCGGGGTCAACTGGGCGTGGCGATGTCTGCGATTGCCATTGCCTACGGTTTGTCCAAGTTCCTTATGGGACTGGTATCCGACCGCTCTAACCCGCGCTTCTTTCTGCCCTTTGGCTTGATGATCTCAGCGGGAGTGATGTTCATTTTCGGTTTCGCACCTTGGGCAACGTCCAGCGTGACCATGATGTTCATCTTGCTGTTTATCAACGGCTGGGCCCAGGGCATGGGCTGGCCACCCAGTGGCCGCACCATGGTGCACTGGTGGTCGCAGAAGGAACGCGGCGGTGTGGTATCGGTATGGAACGTGGCCCACAACGTGGGCGGCGGCCTGATCGGCCCGCTGTTTTTGCTGGGCATGGCCTGGTTCAACGACTGGCACGCAGCCTTCTATGTGCCTGCCACGGTAGCCCTGGTGGTGGCGCTGTTTGCGTTTATCACCATGCGCGACACCCCGCAGTCCGTCGGTCTGCCGCCGATCGAGCAGTACAAGAATGATTACCCGGCGGGTTACGACTCCAGCCACGAAGACGAATTCAGCGCCAAAGAGATCTTCGTCAAATACGTGCTGCGTAACAAAATGCTCTGGTATATCGCCCTGGCCAACGTGTTCGTCTACCTGCTGCGCTACGGCGTACTGGACTGGGCGCCGACCTACCTGAAAGAAGCCAAGCACTTCACGGTGGACACCACCTCGTGGGCATACTTCTTCTACGAATGGGCGGGGATTCCGGGCACGCTGTTGTGCGGCTGGATGTCGGACAAGATTTTCCGCGGTAATCGCGGCCTCACCGGCATTGTGTTTATGTCGCTGGTGACCGTCGCTACCCTGGTTTACTGGCTCAACCCGCCGGGCAACCCGACCGTGGACATGATTGCGCTGTTCTCGATCGGCTTCCTGATTTACGGGCCGGTGATGCTGATCGGTTTACAGGCGCTGGAACTGGCACCGAAGAAAGCCGCCGGTACTGCCGCGGGCTTTACCGGGCTGTTCGGCTACCTTGGCGGCTCGGTCGCAGCCAGTGCGGCCATGGGCTATCTGGTGGACCACTTCGGTTGGGATGGCGGTTTTGTACTGCTGATCAGCGCGTGCCTGTTGGCTATCGCCTTTATGATCCCGACGCTGCGCCACAAAAACCAGGCCAGCGAAGAACGTGCGGTGACGGCGCCCGCTTAAGGCGTATTCGTTACACAGCGCTTGAGCCGCGCCTCCAGGTTTCGATCTGGCATGGCGTGGTTGCGCAAGGCGCTTACAGTCTGCTCGACATAATCGCGAGTAGTGCCGTAGCGCCCGCTGGCGTTGGCCAGCACCTGGCTCAACACGCCATCCGGCAGGTTGCCCGCATAACTGGGCAAATGCCGCTCCAGCACAAACCCCAAAGCTTGTACCTGAGTGCCATCTTCCAGCCGGCAGGTGAGCCAGTGCGGCCGATACGAGGGCACCGGCATTTCCCGCAGCCACAGAGCATGCAGCGAAGCTTCAAGGTTCTCTTGCGCCAAGCGGTAAGCAAAACCACTGCAGGAACCACCCCGGTCCAGACCAAACACCAAACCCGGCCATTGTGGGGTGCCACGATGCTCGTGGGACCACAAATACAGCCCGCGATGGTAGCCATGCACCCGCCCGCGCACGCGCTCGACCGCTGTGCACTCGGGGCGCCAGATCAATGAACCGTAAGCAAACAGCCACACTGGCCCGCCTTGATGGCGCGCCATGGTGCTGTGCATGGAGTTGAGCAATTGTTCCGGGGTCAACGGCGCGCCGAGATCGAGTCGCGGCGGATAAGCCAGATTCAGGCAGACAGATTCACGGGTAGTTATCGCAGATGGCATTGGGCCCTACAGGCATTACATGCAGTAAACAAAATAACGACACGAATCTTATAGCACCAAATACTCTATAGCCCGCGCAGCAAGACGTATGGCGCGGCAGCTCCAAGGGGCAACTACACAAAACCCTGTTTCGTTCAGGAGATATTCAAGCCAACCCTTTATAGTTGCCAGCCGCAGGCGCATACCCAAATGAGGTCGTTATATGAAAAAGATTGGGCTTTGCTTCCTGTTGATCCTGGCGTATGCCAGTTCAGCTCTGGCACAAGATGGCACACAGCAAAAAGAAGACGGATTCTGGTATCTGCAAACCAGTGTCTACACCCGGCACTTTTCCCCGGACTCCGAGCACAACAACAATCAGGACCTGATCGGTCTTGAGCGCCATGACGCTTCCGGCTGGTTGTTCGGCGGCGCAACCTTTCGCAACTCGTTCCGCCAGCGTTCGTATTACGCCTACGCAGGCAAGCGTTTCGATAGCGACACTTATCCGGTGTATTTGAAGCTCACAGGCGGCCTGCTGGAAGGCTACCACGGCGAATATCAGGACAAGATCCCGCTCAACCGCTTCGGCGTGGCCCCGGTGATCATCCCCTCGGTCGGGGCCTATTACGGCCCGGTAGCCGCCGAGTTGGTGTTGCTCGGCTTCAATGCCGCGATGATTACCACCGGTTTACGCTTCTAGGGAGAAATCCTGAGCACAGGGTAAAACCTGTGGGAGCGGGCTTGCTCGCGATGCAGGCGGTGGGGTTTACCTGTAGCACCGCGCAGAGACCATCGCAGGCAAGCCAGCTCCCACAAGGGTTAGGCAAGCACACTCAAGTCCGCGGGCAGTAGGCAAACACATCGGCGCGCATCTGGTGCGCGTCCATGCCAGCAGCCACCAGCGCATCCAGAGTGCCGTAAATCATCGCCGGCGAGCCGCTGGCGTACACATGCACGCTGGCCAGGTCGCTGATGTCTTCGCACACGGCCTCGTGCAACATGCCACAGCGCCCTTCCCAGCCACACAGATCACTCACCACCTTGTGCAGGAACAGGTTGGGGATTTTCTCCCAATCAGCCCACTCTTCCAGGGTGTAGAAATCTTCAGGCCGACGCACGCCCCAATACAAATGCACCGGGTGCTTGAAGCCCTTGGCCCGACAATGCTCGATCAGGCTGTGCATTTGCGCCATGCCGGTACCGGCAGCGATCAGGACCAGCGGACCGTCCGGCAGTTCGGACAAATGCGTGTCACCAAACGGCAGCTCAAGGCGAACCATTTTGTTGCGCTGCAATTGCTCGATCAGGCGCCGGGCGCTGTCTTCTCGCACCAGTACATGCAGCTCAAGGTCGCGCCCGGAATGCGGGGCGCTGGCCAGTGAAAACGCCGACTTGTCGCCATTTTCACGTTCCAGCATCACATATTGCCCGGCGTGATAACGCGGCGGCTTGCCCGCAGGCGCGCGCAAACGCACCCGCCACACATCGCCACCCATATCGACACATTCGGTCAACTGACACGCCAGGCTACGCACCGGTAATTCTCCCAACGCAAGCACGCCATCCCACAACACCACACAGTCTTCAAGCGGGGCCGCCAGGCAGGTATAAAATTCGCCGTGATCGCGCACATCGCCCGCCTGCTCCACCTGGCCTTCAACCAGCAAGGCCGCACATACGTGGCAATTACCATTGCGACAGCTCTGCGGGCATTCATAGCCCAAACGCTGCGCCGCATCCAGAATTCGCTCGCCAGGCAAGGTTTCCAGCACCGCACCTGAAGGCTGCAAGGTTACACGCATCAATCTATTCCTAATTGATTCCAGATGTCATCGATCCGGCGAGTGACCGCCTCATCCTTGACGATAACCCGACCCCATTCGCGAGTGGTTTCACCCGGCCATTTGTTGGTCGCATCCAGCCCCATCTTCGAGCCCAGGCCGGAAACCGGCGAGGCAAAGTCGAGGTAGTCGATTGGCGTGTTGTCGATCATCACCGTGTCGCGCTTGGGGTCCATGCGCGTGGTAATGGCCCAGATCACGTCGTTCCAGTCGCGGGCATTGATATCATCGTCGGTGACGATAACGAATTTGGTGTACATAAACTGGCGTAAAAACGACCACACACCCAGCATTACGCGCTTGGCGTGCCCCGGGTACTGCTTTTTCATGGTCACGATGGCCATGCGGTACGAGCAGCCTTCGGGCGGCAGGTAGAAGTCGGTAATTTCCGGAAACTGCTTTTGCAGGATCGGCACAAACACTTCGTTCAACGCCACACCCAGAATCGCCGGCTCATCCGGTGGACGGCCGGTGTAGGTGCTGTGATAGATCGGCTTGACCCGATGAGTGATGCGCTCGACGGTAAACACCGGGAAGCTGTCGACTTCGTTGTAGTAGCCGGTGTGGTCACCGTACGGGCCTTCAGGCGCCATTTCGCCGGGATGGATCACGCCTTCGAGGATGATTTCTGCAGTGGCAGGCACTTGCAGGTCATTGCCGCGACACTTCACCAACTCGGTGCGATTGCCCCGCAGCAAGCCAGCGAATGCGTACTCGGACAGGCTGTCGGGCACAGGGGTCACGGCGCCGAGGATGGTCGCCGGGTCTGCGCCCAGGGCCACCGATACCGGGAATGGCTGGCCCGGGTGTTTTTCGCACCAGTCGCGGTAATCCAGCGCACCGCCACGGTGGCTCAACCAGCGCATGATGACCTTGTTGCGGCCAATCACCTGCTGGCGATAAATCCCGAGGTTCTGGCGGTCCTTGTTCGGACCTTTGGTCACGGTCAGGCCCCAGGTAATCAGCGGCGCCACGTCGCCCGGCCAGCAATGCTGCACCGGCAACAGGCCGAGGTCGACATCATCACCCTCAATGACCACTTCCTGGCACACCGCGTCCTTGACGACTTTCGGGGCCATGGCAATGATCTTGCGGAAGATTGGCAGCTTGGACCACGCGTCTTTCAGACCTTTAGGCGGCTCGGGTTCCTTTAGGAACGCCAGCAGCTTGCCGATTTCGCGCAGTTCACTGACGGCTTCGGCGCCCATGCCCAAGGCCACGCGCTCCGGTGTACCAAACAGATTACCGAGCACGGGAATGTCGTAGCCCACCGGGTTTTCGAACAGTAAAGCCGGGCCTTTTGCGCGCAAAGTGCGGTCGCAGATTTCTGTCATTTCCAGCTTGGGAGACACCGGAACCTGGATACGCTTGAGTTCGCCGCGTTTTTCCAGACCGCTGATAAAGTCGCGCAAGTCGCGATACTGCATGCTTGAGCCTCGTATTGGCCGGGCGTTGGGAGACAGAGTTTAGCGCCCAAGTCGGCTGTTCAGAAGAGAGAGCTGCCCGCTTCAAGAAAGGTCAGACAGCAAAAAGCCGGGTTTCCCCGGCTTTTGCTTGGCTTCCGGCGATTTACTTGCGTTTCATCGACAGGAAGAACTCATCGTTGGTCTTGGTCTGCTTCAGCTTGTCGATCAAGAACTCGATAGCAGCGACTTCGTCCATCGGGTGCAACAGCTTGCGCAGGATCCACATGCGTTGCAACTCGTCGTCTGCGGTCAGCAACTCTTCGCGGCGAGTGCCGGAACGGTTGATATTGATCGCTGGGAAGACGCGTTTTTCAGCAATTTTACGATCCAGAGGCAGTTCCATGTTGCCGGTGCCTTTGAACTCTTCGTAGATCACTTCATCCATCTTCGAGCCGGTTTCAACCAGCGCGGTAGCGATGATGGTCAGCGAGCCGCCTTCTTCGATGTTTCGCGCAGCACCGAAGAAACGCTTTGGCTTCTCAAGGGCGTGAGCATCGACACCACCGGTCAGTACCTTGCCGGAGCTCGGGATAACGGTGTTGTAGGCACGGGCCAGACGAGTGATGGAGTCGAGCAGGATCACCACGTCTTTTTTGTGTTCGACCAGGCGTTTGGCCTTCTCGATCACCATTTCAGCAACCTGCACGTGGCGGGTTGGTGGCTCGTCGAAAGTGGAAGCAACCACTTCGCCGCGCACGGTACGCTGCATTTCGGTTACTTCTTCCGGGCGCTCGTCGATCAACAGAACGATCAAGTGCACTTCAGGGTTGTTACGCGAAATGTTCGACGCAATGTTCTGCAGCATGATGGTCTTGCCCGCTTTTGGCGGAGCAACGATCAGACCGCGCTGACCTTTACCGATCGGAGCGCAGAGGTCGATCACACGACCGGTCAAATCTTCGGTGGAACCGTTACCGATTTCCATCTTCATGCGTACGGTCGGGAACAGCGGAGTCAAGTTCTCGAAGAGAATCTTGTTTTTCGCGTTCTCGGGACGATCGTAGTTGATCGTGTCGACTTTCAGCAGTGCGAAGTACCGCTCGCCTTCTTTTGGCGGGCGAATTTTACCGACGATGGTGTCGCCGGTGCGCAAGTTGAAGCGTCGAATCTGGCTTGGCGAGACGTAGATATCGTCCGGGCCGGCCAGGTAAGAGGCATCAGCGGAGCGCAGGAAGCCGAAGCCGTCCTGGAGAATCTCCAGCACGCCATCACCGGAGATTTCCTCGCCGCTTTTCGCGTGCTTTTTGAGCAGGGAGAAAATCACGTCCTGCTTGCGCGAACGGGCCATATTTTCTATGCCCATCTGTTCGGCCAATTCGAGCAGTTCGGTAATCGGCTTTTGCTTGAGTTCAGTCAGGTTCATATAGGAATGACGTAATCATTTATGGAGGGGGAAATTAAGCTTTTGGCTTAATGAGGCCGCGCCGCAGAGAAGGCGACAGGATCGCGTACTAATTCGATAAGGAGTGCGTCGGCGACGGCTTGCAGGGGGCAGTGGAGAAACCAGTGCGGGGCCGAATGTACCACTTGAGTTTCATAGCGTCTAGTCCTTGAGCCATGAAAAAGCCCCGCATTTAGCGGGGCTTTTATCGACGCTTAGATATTGGCGTCGAGGAATGCAGCCAACTGCGACTTCGACAGCGCACCAACCTTGGTGGCTTCGACGTTGCCGTTCTTGAACAGCATCAACGTAGGAATACCGCGTACGCCGTGCTTGGCCGGGGTTTCCTGGTTTTCATCAATGTTCAGCTTGGCAACAGTCAGCTTGCCTTTGTAAGTCTCTGCGATCTCGTCCAGAACTGGCGCGATCATTTTGCAAGGGCCACACCATTCAGCCCAGTAGTCGACCAGTACAGCGCCTTCAGCCTTGAGAACATCGGCCTCAAAGCTAGCGTCGGTGACGTGTTTAATAAGATCGCTGCTCATGGAAGTCTCCGTGGTTGTAAGCAAAAACGTAGCACATCATAGCTGTCATCCTCGCGTTCAGGAAGGCGAGGAACGATTGACTCTCACTATAGTGGTGCATGAGTGCGGGTATCGCCCGTTTCAGGAGCCATCAGGGGTGACAAAGACAATCCCGGTGCGCGAAGCCGCCTGACGAATGTGCTCGCTCATGGCCTTGTGCGCCGGGCCGCTGGCGTGACGGGCCAGCGCCCGGAGGATTTTGCGGTGCTCCTGCCAGGTTTCCATCACCCGCTCCCGGCGGATAAACGGTAGCTTCTGGCTTTCCAGAAAAATATCGGCGCGGGTGATCAGCATGGTAGCCATCGCCTGGTTACCGCTGGCGCGCAGGATCAATTGATGGAACTCGAAGTCCAATCGGGCTGCGCGCTCGAAATCCTCGCCGCGCAACTCAAGGCGCATCGCCTCGACATTGTCTTGCAGAACATCCAGCTCGTCGCGGGTCAACCGAGTGGCCGCCAGCCCTGCGGCAAAGCCTTCCAGCGCATAACGCAGCTGGAAAATATCCTGCGGGCAGGCCTGGGCGGCAAAGGGCCAATCCATTGCTGCCTGTGCAGACTCATCTGCCGCTTGCACATACACGCCTTTGCCCGGCTGCACGCTGATCACGCCCAATGCGCTGAGTGAGGACAAAGCCTCGCGCAACGAGGCCCGGCTAACACCCAACTGGATGGCCAATTCACGCTGCGACGGCAGGGCATCGCCGGGTGCATAGGCGTTTTCGGTGATCAATTTACGAATGGCCAGCAACGCCACTTCGGGTACGGCGCGTGCGCTTGAATTCATCAAAAATCGGCTTGATCAGTTCAGGAAAGCCCTAGTTGTAAAGCTATTGTCAGCGCCCGGCAAGTCACGCCCCAAGCCGGTTCAAGCCTTGAGGCGCACGCCCGATTGAGGTGCAAAAACCGAACCCGCTGTTCAGACCAGTCAGACCGCCGCAACCCTTCTGAAATCAGCCTTCACGCGCATAAAAGCCCTGTTGGCATGGCCTGTGCTCTGCCCACAGCAGACACCACCGCCCGCCCGTTCCCGGAGAGTTGCCATGACCCAGCGTTACAGCGCCCTGATTTGCGCCTTGTTCGCCAGCCTGATGCTGAGCCAGGCCCCGGCTCACGCCAACAACCTTGATGATGTAATTGCGCGTGGCACGCTGAAAGTTGCCGTGCCGCAGGATTTCCCGCCCTTCGGCTCGGTAGGCCCCGATATGAAGCCCCGCGGGCTGGATATCGACACCGCCAGACTGCTGGCCGAGCAACTCAAGGTCAAGCTTGAACTGACGCCCGTCAACAGCACCAATCGCGTGCCTTACCTGACCACCGGTAAAGTCGATGTGGTGATCTCCAGCCTGGGCAAAAACCCGGATCGTGAGAAAGTCATCGATTTCTCCCACGCTTATGCGCCGTTCTACCTCGGCGTATTTGGCCCACCGGATGCACAAATAAAGACGCTGGATGACCTCAAGGGTAAAACCATCAGCGTCACCCGCGGTGCCATCGAAGACATCGAGCTGACTAACGTGGCCCCTGCCGGCGTCACCATCAAACGCTTCGAAGACAACAACTCAACCATCGCCGCCTATCTGGCAGGCCAGGTGGATCTGATCGCCAGCGGCAACGTGGTAATGGTCACCATCAGTGAGCGCAACCCCAAGCGCATCCCGGCAATGAAACTCAAACTCAAGGATTCGCCTGTCTATGTGGGCGTCAACAAGGGCCAGCCCGAACTGCTGGACAAGGTGAACCAGATTCTCGCCACGGCCAAGGCTGACGGCAGCCTGGAGAAAAACGCGCTGCAATGGCTTAAAGAGCCGCTGCCAGCCGACCTCTGACCCATTGCGACGAGATCCATCATGGCTTATCAGTTCGACTTTTTACCGGTACTGCAGAACAGCGACCTGTTATTGCGCGGCGCCCTGTTCACCCTGGAATTGACGGCTATCGGCACACTCTTCGGCGTCGGCCTGGGGATTGTCGGTGCCGTGGTGCGGGCGTGGAATATCCGACCTTTTGCGGCGCTGTTCGGGGTGTATGTCGAGTTGATTCGCAACACGCCGTTTCTGGTGCAGTTGTTCTTTATCTTCTTCGGTCTGCCGGGCCTGGGCGTGCATATCAGTGAATGGCAGGCCGCCGTGCTGGCAATGGTGATCAACCTGGGGGCCTATTCCACCGAGATCATTCGCGCAGGCATTCAGGCAATCCCCAAGGGCCAGCTGGAGGCGGCAGCCGCGCTGGCCATGAGCCGATTCGAGACATTCCGTTATGTGGTGCTGCAACCGGCGCTGGCCAAGGTCTGGCCGGCACTGAGCAGCCAGATCATCATCGTGATGCTCGGTTCTGCGGTCTGTTCGCAAATTGCCACTGAAGAGCTGAGTTTTTTCGCCAACTTTATTCAGTCGCGCAACTTCCGGGCATTTGAAACCTATGCCCTGACCACCTTGATTTATCTGTGCATGGCCTTGCTGATCCGCCAGTTGCTGAACGGGTTCGGCCGCCGCTACCTGACCAGGAGCCGCTGATGGACTTCACCTTCTGGGACATCGTGCGCAATTTGCTGATGGGTTTGCAGTGGACGGCAGCCTTGTCACTGGTCGCCTTTATCGGCGGCGGCCTGATCGGCTTGCTGGTGCTGCTGATGCGCATCTCCAAAAGCCGCTTCGCCCGCACACTGGCACGCGGCTATATAGAGCTGTTTCAAGGCACGCCCTTGCTGATGCAGTTGTTTTTGATCTTCTTTGGGGTCGCCTTGCTGGGCATCGATATCTCGCCGTGGATGGCCGCAGCGCTGGCCCTGACATTGTTTACCAGCGCCTATCTGGCCGAAATCTGGCGCGGCTGCGTCGAATCGATTGCCCACGGCCAGTGGGAGGCCTCGGCCAGCCTGGCGATGAGCCCGCTTGAGCAGTTGCGCCATGTGATCCTGCCGCAAGCCTTGCGGGTGGCCGTCGCGCCGACCGTGGGCTTTTCGGTGCAGGTCATCAAGGGCACCGCAGTAACGTCGATTATTGGTTTCACCGAGCTGACCAAGACCGGCAGCATGCTGGCCAATGCCACTTTCGAGCCCTTTATGGTCTACGGCCTGGTGGCGCTCGGTTACTTCCTTTTGTGCTACCCCCTGTCGCTCAGTGCGCGCTATCTGGAAAGGAGACTGCATGCCTCTGCTTAGAGTTACCGCCCTGCATAAATACTACGGCGACCATCACGTGCTTAAAGGCATCGACCTGACGGTCGAACAGGGCCAGGTAGTCGCGATCATCGGTCGCAGCGGTTCGGGCAAGAGCACCCTGCTCAGAACCCTCAACGGCCTGGAGTCGATCAACGACGGGGTGATTGAAGTCGACGACGAATACCTGGACGCCGCCCGCGCCGACTTGCGCAGCCTGCGCCAGAAGGTCGGCATGGTGTTTCAGCAATTCAACCTGTTCCCGCACCTGAGCGTGGGTGAAAACGTCATGCTTGCCCCGCAAGTGGTGCAAAAAGTACCCAGGGCCAAGGCCGCCGAGCTGGCGCGGCAGATGCTGGAGCGGGTGGGCCTGGGCGACAAGTTCGATGCCTTCCCCGAGCGCCTGTCGGGCGGGCAACAGCAACGGGTAGCGATTGCCCGGGCGCTGGCCATGTCACCCAAGGTACTGCTGTGCGACGAGATCACCTCGGCACTGGACCCGGAGCTGGTCAATGAAGTGCTCAGCGTGGTGCGCCAACTGGCCCGTGAAGGCATGACGCTGATTATGGTGACCCACGAAATGCGCTTTGCCCGTGAAGTCGGCGACAAGCTGGTGTTTATGCACCAGGGCAAGGTGCATGAGGTGGGGGACCCGAAAGTGCTGTTCGCTGCGCCGCGAACCCCGGAACTGGCGAATTTTATCGGGACGGTGGAGGTGAACGGATAAGCGCATCACGCCCGCTCCCACAGGTGATGTGGTGCTTTAATCGCACATAAAAAAAAGAATTGTCCCGGAACAACTAACGTCATTTCTTTAGTGCTCCATATCAATGCATCTGACATCGCGCGTTGGCGCGCGCCTTTGATCGTGGCACGATGGCCTAGTTATCGACCGAGACCCCTCAACCATGCCCCAATCCCAAGCAAGGAATCCGTCCCTGATCGCCGCCATTGATCTGGGTTCTAACAGCTTTCACATGGTGGTGGCCAAGGCTCAGAACGGCGAAATCCGCATTCTTGAACGTCTTGGTGAAAAGGTGCAGCTAGCTGCCGGCATCGACGAAGAACGCAGACTCACCGAAGAATCCATGCAGCGCGGGCTCGATTGCCTCAAGCGTTTCGCCCAGCTGATCAACGGTATGCCACTGGGTGCTGTGCGCATCGTGGGTACCAACGCCTTGCGTGAAGCGCGCAACCGCAACGAATTTATCGTGCGTGCCGAAGAAATCCTCGGCCACACCGTCGAAGTGATTTCGGGTCGTGAAGAAGCACGCCTGATCTATCTCGGCGTGTCCCATACCCTCGCCGACACACCGGGCAAACGCCTGGTAGCCGACATTGGCGGTGGCAGTACCGAATTTATCATTGGCCAGCGATTTGAACCGCTGCTGCGCGAAAGCCTGCAGATGGGTTGCGTGAGCTTTACCCAGCGTTACTTCCGTGACGGCAAGATCACCCCGGCCCGCTACGCCCAGGCGTACACGGCGGCGCGTCTTGAAATCATGAGCATTGAACACGCCCTGCACCGTTTGACCTGGGATGAAGCCATCGGCTCCTCGGGCACCATTCGCGCCATTGGCCTGGCCCTCAAGGCCGGTGGTCATGGCAATGGCGAGGTCAACGCCGAAGGCCTGTCCTGGCTCAAGCGCAAGCTGTTCAAGCTGGGTGAAGTAGACAAAATCGACTTTGAAGGCATCAAGCCTGACCGTCGTACCATCTTCCCGGCCGGGCTGGCGATCCTTGAAGCAGTGTTCGACGCCCTTGAATTGCAGCGTATGGATCACTGTGACGGCGCTCTGCGTGAAGGCGTGCTCTACGACCTGCTGGGGCGCCATCACCATGAAGACGTGCGTGAGCGCACCCTCAGCTCGCTGATGGACCGCTATCACGTCGACCGCGAGCAAGCTGCACGGGTTGAACGCAAGGCCCTGCGTGCCTTTGATCAAGTGGCCAAGTCGTGGGACCTCAAAGACGGCATCTGGCGTGAACTGCTGAGCTGGGCGGCCAAGGTGCATGAAGTGGGGCTGGATATTGCCCACTATCACTACCACAAACACGGCGCCTACCTGATCGAACACTCCGACCTTGCCGGTTTCTCACGCGAAGACCAGCTAATGCTCGCACTGCTGGTGCGCGGTCATCGTCGCAATATTCCAAAGGACAAGTTCGCCGAGTTCGGCGCGGACGGCATCAAGCTGATCCGCCTGTGCGTGCTGTTGCGTTTTGCGATCCTGTTTTACCACATCCGTGGCAACCAGGAAGCTTCGCAGGTCAAGCTGCGCGCCGAGGGCGATCATCTGGAAGTGATCTTCCCCGAAGGCTGGCTGGAACAGAACCCGCTGACCCAGGCCGACTTCGAGCAAGAAGCACAGTGGCTGACCCGAGTCGGGATTGTGTTAACGGTTTCGTAACCCGGCACAACTCAACTCACCTGTGGGAGCGGGCTTGCTCGCGATTGGATCAACGCGGTGTTCCTGAAACACCGCGCCGTCTGAATCGCGAGCAAGCCCGCTCCCACATGGGTTACCGCTACACCGAAGGCCCGGTGCTGACTGCCAGTACCGGCAGGCTCAGGCGCTCAAGCAACGTGGCCTGCGCGCTGCGCGGGTTCTGGTTGCCGGTCGGCGTGTTGCGGATATAACGGCCGTCCGACTGCAGGCTCCAGCTGTGGGTGTTGTCGGTCAGATAGCATTCCAGCTCCTTCTTGACCCGCAGAATCAGCTTTTTGCCCTCCACCGGGAAGCACGTCTCGACACGTTTATCGAGGTTGCGCTCCATCCAGTCAGCACTCGACAGGAACATCTGCTCTTCGCCGCCATTGAGGAAGTAGAAGACCCGCGTGTGCTCCAGGAAGCGGCCAATGATCGAGCGCACATGGATATTGTGCGAGACACCCGCAATCCCCGGACGCAGGCAGCACATACCGCGCACCACCAGATCAATACGCACGCCGGACTGGCTGGCCTTGTACAACGCCCGAATGATCTTCGGATCGGTCAGCGAGTTGAACTTGGCAATGATATGCGCCGGCTTGCCTTCAACGGCGAACTGGGTCTCGCGGGCAATCATGTCGAGCATGCCCTTCTTCAAGGTGAACGGCGCGTGCAGCAGTTTTTTCATGCGCAGGGTCTTGCCCATGCCGATCAACTGGCTGAACAACTTGCCCACGTCTTCACACAGCGCATCGTCCGAAGTCAGCAGGCTGTAGTCGGTGTAGAGCTTGGCGTTGCCAGCGTGGTAGTTACCCGTACCCAAATGCGCATAACGCACGATCTCCCCCGCCTCGCGGCGCAGGATCAGCATCATCTTGGCGTGGGTCTTGAAGCCCACCACGCCATAGATCACCACCGCACCGGCCGCTTGCAGACGGCTGGCCAGTTGCAGGTTGGACTCTTCGTCAAAACGCGCACGCAGTTCGATCACCGCGGTCACTTCTTTACCGTTACGCGCGGCATCCACCAGCGCATCGACGATTTCAGAGTTGGCGCCGCTGCGGTACAGGGTCTGGCGTACGGCCAGTACATGCGGGTCTTTGGCCGCCTGACGCAATAAGTCGACTACCGGAGTAAACGACTCAAACGGGTGCAGCAGCAAAATATCCTGCTTGCTGACCACACTGAAAATGTTCTCACTGTTCTGCAACAGCTTCGGGATTGCCGGAGTGAACGGCGTGTATTGCAGCTCAGGGTGACTGTCCAGGCTGGTAATGCTGAACAGGCGCGTGAGGTTGACCGGGCCATTGACCTGATACAACTCCGTCTCGTGCAGGCTGAACTGCTTGAGCAGGTAGTCGGACAGGTGTTTAGGGCAGGTATCGGCGACTTCCAGGCGCACGGCATCACCGTAACGACGCGAGAAAAGCTCGCCACGCAGGGCGCGGGCCAGGTCTTCTACATCTTCGGTATCGACCGCCAGGTCAGCGTTACGGGTCAGGCGGAATTGGTAGCAACCTTTAACCTTCATGCCCTGGAACAGGTCATCAGCGTGAGCGTGAATCATCGACGACAGGAACACATAATTGTCCCCGGCGCCGCCCACATCTTCAGGCAGCTTGATCACTCGCGGCAACAGCCGTGGTGCCGGGATGATCGCCAGGCCCGAATCACGGCCAAAGGCATCGATACCTTCAAGCTCGACAATAAAGTTCAGGCTCTTGTTTACCAGCAACGGGAACGGGTGCGTCGGGTCCAGGCCAATCGGGGTGATGATCGGCGCGATTTCGTCGCGGAAGAACTTGCGTACCCACGCCTTGATCTTGGTGTTCCAGTGCCGCCGACGGATAAAGCGCACCTGATGCTTTTCAAGCTCGGGCAACAGGATGTCGTTGAGGATCGCGTACTGGCGATCCACATGGCCGTGAACCAGTTCACTGATGCGGGCCAGCGCCTGATGCGGCTGCAGGCCATCGGCACCGGCCTGTTCACGGGCGAAGGTGATTTGCTTCTTCAGGCCCGCCACACGAATTTCGAAAAACTCATCCAGGTTGCTGGAAAAGATCAGCAGGAATTTCAAGCGTTCAAGCAGCGGATAAGACTCATCCAGCGCCTGTTCCAGCACGCGAATGTTGAACTGCAGCTGCGACAGCTCGCGATGGATATACAGGCTGCTGTCATCAAGGCCAGGCACAACAATCGCCGGATGCGCCGCCGCGTGCGTCTCTGCCGCAACAGGCACGGGTTCGTGCACTACAGGCGGGGTTTCAGAGACTGGCTCAGCAATCGGCTGAGCTTCAGTGGCTTCGATTTCTGCAAGTCCTTCGGTATTCATTGAATGTTCCTGTAAGAGCGGGTTTGACTCTTAAGCGGCACTGCCAGTCAAGTCACCAGAATGCCATCAACGCCTGAGGGTTTAAACCGCTCGCAGGCGCTTTATGCGGGCCAGAGCCTGGTTAGAGGGCAATTTGTCGAATTTGTTTCCAGGAGCGCTGGCACTGTGGGAGTGAGCTTGCTCGCGATTGGGTTGATGCGGTCTATCTGAAACACCGTGTCGTCTGAATCGCGAGCAAGCCCGCTCCACCGTTTTTTGAGCAATTAACACCTGCGCGCATGGTTATAACGCCTATCGATGAACACTAGATGACAACGCCAATGATGTAGGTCAAATAGACGTCAATTGTAGGAATTGTTAACGTCAAGACACATTTCGATACTTTCCCGAACGTTCCTTAAGGCGTAGGCTGCGCGTTCATTTCGCCAGCATCCAGACAATGCTCCAACAATTTCTTCAAGAATTCGGTTACTTCGCCCTGTTTCTAGGGACGTTCTTTGAAGGTGAGACCATTCTGGTTCTCGCAGGCTTCTTGGCGTTCCGCGGATACATGGACCTCAAACTGGTCATGATCGTGGCGTTCCTCGGCAGTTATGCCGGTGACCAGCTGTGGTATTTCCTGGGGCGCAAGCACGGCCGCAAACTGTTGGCGCGCAAACCGCGCTGGCAACTTATGGGCGACAAGGCGCTGGAGCACATCCGCAGGCACCCGGATATCTGGGTCCTGAGTTTCCGCTTCGTCTACGGCCTGCGTACCGTCATGCCTGTGGCCATTGGCTTGTCGGGCTATCCGCCGGGCCGCTACTTGCTGCTCAACGGTATTGGCGCGGCTATCTGGGCCATTGCCCTGGCAACCGCCGCCTACCACTTTGGCGCTGTGCTCGAAGGCTTGCTGGGCAACGTCAAGAAGTATGAGCTGTGGGTGCTCGGTGCCTTGCTGCTGATCGGCCTGTGCCTGTGGGCCCGCCGCCGCTTCAAGAATGCGCGCCTGGCCAGGCAGACGGCTCTCGAAGAGAAGAACAAGACCAGCGTCGAGGTCAGCAACCCGCCAGCTGAGTGATGCGGTTTCTGCTCATGTACAGGCCCATCACACTCAACACCGTATAACTGAACAGGCCGACCCAGCCTAATGCGCTGGCCGGCCACAGCCCCGCCACCGGGGCCAGCCACACCAGTGGCACGTTCAGCCCCAGGCGCAGCCACTCAAGCTTCAGCGCCCAGGGCCGGTTCTCCAGGCCCGCACCCAGCACAAACAACCCCAGTGCCATATACCCCCACCCCAGCAGCAGCGCCGGAGTCGGCAATGTCTCGCCCAGATTCAGCAAATAACTGCCCAGCGCCACATACGCTGCAAATTGCACTGCGATATACAGTTGTTGGCGCAACGCCAATGGCACCTCGAATTTTACGAACTGACTCAGGTCCGGCTTGTTTATCGGGTACTTCGCTACCACGTCTGCAGGGCGCCAACCCGTAGGCATAAACCAGATCCGCAGCTTGTCCCGCCAGCGCTCGGTACGCCGGGCATCGGCCAGTAACTGCCCATAGAACTGCCAGTTGGCCCACAACGGGTTCCAGCTTTGCAGCGGTGTAGTAACGCCGAAAATTACCGGCTCGGCGTCGTCCTCTTCCTGAAAAGTACCAAACAAACGATCCCAGACAATGAACACCCCGCCGTAATTGCGATCCATGTAGAGAGCATTCTGCGCATGGTGAGCCCGATGATTGGAAGGCGTTACAAAGAACCACTCGAACCACCCCAGCTTCGGCACATGGCGGGTATGGACCCAGAACTGGTAAAGCAGGTTGAGGGTAGCCACGGTAACGAATACCAACAGCGGCACGCCCAGCACCGCCATCGGCAGGTAGAAGACCCAACCGAACACAAACCCGGTGCTGGTTTGGCGCAGGGCGGTGGACAGGTTGTAGTCTTCACTCTGGTGATGCACCGAATGCGCGGCCCACAGCACGTTGCGCTCATGCCCCAGGCGGTGGTGCCAGTAGTAGCAAAAATCGTAAAGGACAAAGGCAAACAGCCAGACCCACAGGCTGTCTTCTGGCAATTGCAGCAGCGCCAGATACTTCAGCGCCAGCGCGTAGGTGATCAGGCCCACGCCCTTGGTCAGCAAACCGGTGGTGGTCGACAGCACACCGGCGCTCAGGCTGCTGATGGTGTCGGCCAGGCGATAGGTACGCATCCCGCGCCAGCGGTCGGCCAGTAACTCGACAGCAATCAGCACAAAGAAAAACGGCACTGCATACAGAATCAGCTTCATGGCACACCCCGACCGACATTCCATCAAGCGTAGGCGTACTTCCAGCGAAACCCTATGGCATCAAGCGCCAAATCAGGCGACATTAACGCCATGTACAAGGAGACCGATATGACCACAAAAAAAGTTGCCGTGATTCTTTCCGGTTGCGGCGTCTACGACGGCGCCGAGATCCACGAAAGCGTGATCACCCTGCTACGCCTCGACCAGCGCGGCGCCAAAGTGCAGTGCTTTGCCCCCGACATTCCACAGATGCACGTTATCAACCACCTGACCGGCGAGCCAATGGCCGAGACGCGCAACGTGCTGGTGGAATCCGCGCGTATTGCCCGGGGCGAGATCAAGGATATTCGTGAAGCCAGGGTCGAGGACTTTGACGCCCTGATCATCCCGGGCGGGTTTGGTGCCGCCAAAAACCTCTCCAGCTTTGCCACTGAAGGCGCTGGGTGCTCGGTCCAGGCCGATGTGCTGAACCTGGCCGAGGCCTTTGCCCAAGCGTGCAAACCCATTGGCCTGATGTGTATCTCACCTGCCATTGCGGCCAAGATTTATGGCCCGGGCGTGATCTGCACCATCGGTACGGACGCAGACACCGCTGCGGCCGTGACCAAAATGGGCGGCACCCATGAAGAATGCGAAGTGTCGGAGATAGTCGAAGACAAGGCGCGCAAACTGGTCAGCACTCCGGCCTACATGCTCGCCAAATCCATCAGCGAAGCCGCGTCCGGGATCAACAAGATGGTTGATCGCGTCCTGGAGCTGACGCAAAAAGCCTGATCAGCCCCGCGCCAGACGGGTCAGGATACGGTCCAGGGCATTGGCGAACGCCTGCTTGTCACGTTCGCCATAGGCGCCCTGCCCACCGCTGACCTGGCCCTGCTCACGCAGATCGGTAAACAGATTGCGCACGGCCAGCCGCTCGCCCATGTTCTGCGGGTCAAACTCCTTACCCCGCGGGTCAAGCGCTGCCACGCCCTTCTTGACCAGTCGATCGGCCAGCGGCACATCGCTACAAATCACCAGCTCGCCGGGCACTGCGTGCTCCACCAGATAGTCATCCGCCGCATCCGGGCCGCTGGGCACCACAATCAGTTTGACCAGCGCGTAGGTCGGCTTGATCTGACTCTGCCCAGCCACCAACACGACCTCAAACTGACGTTTGAGGGCGAACTTGATGACTTGATCCTTGGCTGCCTTGGGGCAAGCGTCTGCGTCGATCCAGACACGCATGGTGAACTCCAAAAACAAGAAGAAATATGATCATTTGTAGCCGCTGCAAAATATCTGTAGCCGTTGACGAGTAGAACGAGGCTACGTTCGGCTGCGAAGCAGTCGTAAACCCATTCGGCCGTGATGTTTCAGATACATCACGCACAGCGGATTTACGACGATTGCATCGTCGGACGCAGCCTCGTGCCTTCGGCAGCTACGAGGATTGGCGCTCCCCCACTACACAGATCAGGCCTGCACCCGGCGTTTTTCTGCCAATTTGCTACGGCTATACAGCACGACAATCGCCAAAATTGCCACTGCCTGCGCAGTCAGCGAGTAAGCATCAGCGTGAATGCCCAGCCAGTCGAAGTCAAAGAACGCCACAGGTCGAGTGCCGAAGATGCCAGCTTCTTGCAGCGCTTTCACGCCGTGCCCGGCGAAGACCACCGACAGCGCGCAAAGCAGCGCCGCATTGATGCTGAAAAACAGCGCCAAAGGCAGCTTGGCCGATCCGCGCAGGATGATCCACGCCAACCCCATCAGCAGCACCAGCGCCGTGGCGCCACCCGCCAGTACGGCGTTATGCCCGGCCGGGCCTGCTTGCAACCATAGGGTTTCGTAGAACAGGATCACTTCGAACAGTTCGCGATACACCGAGAAGAACGCCAGGATCGCAAAACCAAAACGCCCGCCACCACTGACCAGACTGCTTTTGATGTAATCCTGCCACGCCGCTGCGTGACGGCGGTCGTGCATCCACACCCCCAGCCACAGCACCATGACACTGGCAAACAAGGCCGTACAGCCTTCCAGCAGCTCACGCTGGGCGCCACTGACGTCGATGACATAGGCGGCCAGCGCCCAGGTCGCGAGCCCGGCGACCAATGCCAGCCCCCAACCGATGTTGACGCTACGCACCGCCGATTGCTGGCCGGTATTACGCAAGAAAGCCAGGATCGCCGCCAGCACCAGAATCGCTTCCAGGCCTTCGCGCAGCAAAATCAACAAGCCGGAGATATAACTCAAGGTCCAGCTCAAACCATCGCTGCCCAACAGCCCGGCAGATTCCTTGAGCAAACCTTTGGCCGCATCCAGACGCTGTTCGACCTGCTCGATCGGCAAACCGTCCTGCAACGATTGCCGATAGGCCATCAGGGCTTTTTCGGTGCTTTTGCGTACGTTGGCGTCGACGTTATCCAGCGAGCTTTCGACCAGTTCAAAGCCTTCGAGATAGGCTGCAACCGACAAGTCGTAGGCTTGCTCGCGATCCCCTGCGCGATAAGCGGCGAGGCTTTTGTCGAGGGTTGCACTGGTGTAATCGAGCAACTGCGCCGGGCCGCGTTTAACTTGCGGCGGCTGCGCCCGCTGGGCACGGAAAGTGGCAGTGGCCTCGGGGCCTTCAGCCGCCAGCACTTCATTCGGGGTTTGACGGGCCAGGTCGGCCAGGTTGTAGGTTTTATCGGCCTTGGTGGCGCTCGGGTCGGCACTCAAGCCGGCGATATAGGTGGCCAGGTCCCAACGCTGACGTTCGTCCAATTGGTCGGCAAACGATGGCATGTCCGTGCCTTCAACGCCCAGGCCCAGAGTGTTGTAGATCGCGTAGAGGCTCAGCCGGTCCAGGCGCTGTGAATCGCGCAGGTTAGCCGGAGGCGGCGTCATACCGACACTGGCAGGGCCATCACCGGCACCGGTGTCACCGTGGCACACCGAGCAATGCTGCGTGTACAGAGGCGCGCCGCGGGCCGGGTCGGGGGTAATGGCGGGCGCCTGGCTGACCTCGTAAGCCACTGCCAGTTTGGCACCCAGCTGACGCGCTTCACGGGCCACGGCGCTGCCGTCTTGCCGTTGTTCGATAGCGGTGTGCAAGGCCTTCACGCCTTGCACCAGTTCGTCACGCTCAGGGCGCTGGGGCAAATCGGCAATCAGGCCTTTGAGCACAGCCAGAAATTCGAGCTGTTCACGGTATTCGGTCTCATCGATGACCTTGCCGTTTTCAACCGTAGGCGGGTAATCCGCACCAATGTAGTCAATCAGGTGTAGCGCTTGTGAGGCGCCTTCCGGGGAGTTGGCAGAAGCAACAAGGCTGCACAACGCAAGCACGGGCAGCAGTAGCCATGCCAAAAAACGCGAGCGGGAGGTCATCGAACAATCCGGACGGAAATGAGAAGTAACACATTGTTCACTTTTAATGGCCTTTGACTCAAGGCGTTCGTCAAGCAGATGCTTTTTCACAGCTCGTCGTAAGGTCTTTCCTTCGGACAAAGTAGGAGGTGTCTGAAAACTCAAAATCAGGGCAACAATGGGCTGAGAGCCCCATTTAATGGGCCTGTGTGTGTGCTTAGAATAACGTCTTTTCTATTGCAGCAAATCAATCGCTGAAGAAACTCAGGCCAGTCTTCGGGAGTGCCACATACCTGGCAGGTAGCTATCTGATTTGACCTGTACCCACATCGTGAAACTCTCAGAAAAACTCACTTTATGAGCACTCGTATATTCACCGTTTTAATTCTGAGTGCCGGCGTTGCGCTGACAGGATGCTCGGCGTTCCGTAGCTACGACGACGAACTTCTAGCGACCAATCAACAGTTGAGGGCCGGAAATATAGAAGGTGCATTGCATCTGTTGGAAAAAAACAACAGTGACGATAATAAAGACCTCCTCTACTACTTGGAAAAGGGCGAATTATTACGCGCCAAAGGCGACCTCATCGGTAGCCTCAACGCATGGCGCAGTGCCGACAAGGTCATCCGCACCTGGGAGGACTCGACCAGGCTCGATACCGACAAATACCTCTCGCAATTTGCCAGTTATGCAGTGAATGACAAGGTTCGCCGTTACGAAGGCCATGACTACGAGAAAGTCATGTTGAGCACACAAATAGCGCTGAATATGCTGGCCCGTAATGATTTCGAGGGAGCTCGCACCGAGATCAAAAAAACCCATGAGCGCGAAGCCCTTATCGCTGAGCTGCGAGACAAGCAGTACCTCAAGCGCGAACAGGAAGCAGAGCGTCGGGGAGTACGAACCAGGATCAGGGATCTACAAGGCTATCCGCTCAACAATCTCAACGCTCCAGATGTGCTGGAACTCAAAAACAGCTATCAAAGCGCCTTTAGTCACTACCTCGCGGGCTTCGTATACGAGGCTTTGGGTGAAAGAGGTCTTGCCGCGCCAGGTTATCGCCAGGCCGCTGAGCTGCGACCCAATACGCCTTTACTTGAACAGAGTCTGCTCAATCTCAACACACCCAAAATCTGGAACGCTGACAGCGAGGTTCTGATTGTGCTGCAAAGTGGCCTGGCACCCGCTCGGGACTCAATACGCATCCCCCTACCGTTGAACATCAGCAGCAATACCATCATCACACCGCTGTCATTTCCACTGATCAAACCCAACTTCACCAACGCGCCCTTGACTCACATCCTGATCAACGGCCAAGCCCACCAGCTGACTCTGCTCAATAGCACCACAGCCATGGCACGCAGGGCTCTGCGCGATGACATGCCAGGAATCATTCTGCGTTCCAGTGTGCGGGCAATCAGTCGAGGAGTAGCGCAAAAACAACTCAATGACAGGGATCCTCTGGCCGGGCTGGTACTAGGCGTTGTATCTGCGGTGCTCGAAGGGGCCGATACCCGAGCCTGGCGCACTCTGGCGGATAACACGCAGGTGCTGCAGCTACGCCTCAAGCAGGGCGAGCATCATCTGCAGTTGCCCAACATCCCGGGCAGTACTCGAGTGCTGATCAAGGCGGGGCACCCTTATCAAGTGATCACGTTACGCGTGGTCGGCAACCATGTTTTCAGCCAAGACATGACAACTCGCACAGTGCCAGCCCTTCCAGGGTCTGCCATTTCCAGTCCGGAGCAATCCTGAGGAACTCACCATGCGTCATCTGATTTTTAGCGCCCTGGCGCTGCTACTTATAACCGGCTGCACAACACCACCGCCCCCTGAACCTGGCAGTGCCGCTAGCAAGGTCATGGTAGTAGGCAAGTTGAAACACATTTCAGTCGGGGCAATTCGCGTCGCCCGCGAGAATGGCTTTATGACTGTTAACGCGCAGTTGAGTAACAGCAGCAGCCGAAACCGTTTGATGTATTACCGATTTGCCTGGTTGGGCCAGGACGGTTTCCCGGCTGGCAGGGAGGACAGCTGGAAAGCCATCACCCTTTACGCCAAGCAAACCACGTTCATTGCGGACATTGCTCCACAGCCGAAGGTGCGTGACTTTCGCATTGAAATAAAAACCCCCTGATCATTTTCCTCTGTACGACCTAGAGAACTTTCCATGTTCATACGTATTTCGTTGCTTACCCTCTCAATCGCCCTTATCAGCGGCTGTTTCAATACTTCACCCGTAATCGGTGGAAAAAACATCAGCTATGGCGACACCAAAGCAGTGGAGTTGGTTACCAATGAATTTGGCTCCACCGACCTGCAGATGATCGCTGAAAGCATGACACGCTCACTCGCACAGTCCGGGGTTCTCCAGGGGCGGCCCGTAGTGCAGGTCTACGATGTGAAAAACAAAACCAGCGAATACATCGACACCCGCCAGATCACTACATCAATCAAAACCCAACTCATGAAAACCGGGACCGTACGCTTCACGAACGACAACACCGACATACAAAGTCAGGTCGACCAGCTCCAGTTGCAAAACCAAAGCGGCCTCTACAAAGAGTCTACTGTCAGCAAGACCGGCAATATGATCGCTGCCAAGTACCGTTTAGAGGGCTCAATCACATCCATTGTCAAACGCAGCAAGGATTACAAGGACGTTTTCTACACCTTTAACTTGCAATTGATCGACCTGGAAAGCGGATTGACTGAGTGGATAGACGACAAAGAAATCCGCAAGACTACGGAGCGTTAAGCCATGCGTATCTGGATATGCATTATCAGCCTGGCCTGCGCCTCAGGGGTTCAAGCCGCACCCAAAATTGCCGTGACTGATCTGGCTTATGAGGCGCACGTACAGAAGTACGTTCAGACAGTAGCAACAAGCAATAACTTTCAGTCCGGGCCGTATTATTACGCCAACCGCACATCAACTTACAAATCTTTCAAAACTCTCAACAGCTACATCATGCAGTCCGAGCTGAGAGCGTTCAGCGGCGACATCAAAGGCGAAATTCTCAAATCAAAACTCTTTCGGCTGGTACAGTCGACGCCCTATACAACCAGCGACAAGAGCGATATTTACAATGTAATAAAACGTATCAAGGCCGGTCATTTCAAAGGCGCCGACTATGTGCTGTTTGGCACAGTCTCAGATATCGCCTTCACCCAAGACACCCACGCACTGGCCAACACCAAAAGTTACTCGGCGATTCTCGGCCTGACGCTGGTTGCCAACTTCAGCGTAATCAACACCCGCACTTTGGAAGTCACATCGGCGTTTACTGCCGTGGGTGAAGGGCAAAATGCCAAGCTGGTAAACAGCCGCGACGTTGAAGTTTCCTTGAACCGCCCACTGGTGGTGCGCGAGGTAGCAAAGACGCTGGGGGGAAACGTTGCGCATCTGCTCAAGGAACAACTGGCGGGCATTACACCTGAACGACGGTCTACAGAGCCAGTACAACGCACCAACCTGCCTGCGGATGAGGCGCCAAAGATTTTGCATTGATGTCCTGGAGCGGCTTAAGAACCGGACATCAGAGTATGTTGAGCGCACAATGACGGGCGATTATTCGCTCAGCGTTTTGTAGTATTGCGTCATGAACTCAACGAAGACGCGCACTTTAGGCGCAAGGTATTTGGCATGAGGATAGAGGGCATAGTAATACCGCTGCCCCAACCTGTAGCCGGGCAGAATGTGAACCAACTGACCCTTGCTCAGATGCTGCTGGACCGTCGCCCGCGTAAAGGCTGCGATACCTGATCCGGCCAAGGCAGCGCTAAATAACGCGGTAATGGTGTCAGTCTTGAAATGCCCGTTCAATCTAACAGTGTGGGCGTCAGTGCATTGCGACGTCAGTGTCCACTCACTACTGCCAGTAAAGGCCAGTAGCTGATGAGTGCTCAGGTCATCAGCTTGGCGTGGTAAACCATAGCGACTGATGTAGGCAGGAGATGCGACCAGAATCAACTCGGACACGGTCAAGGTTTTGGCCACCAACGATGAGTCAGCTAATGGGCCACTGATGCGTAACGCAACATCAAAGCGCTCGGCCACCAGGTCAACAAATCGGTCATTGCATGACATGTCGATCTGGATTTTTGGATAACACTGCTGGAAGGCTGGCAACCAGTGTTCCAATTCCATCGTACCTATCACTAGCGGTGCGCTGATACGCAATACACCCGTTGGCTCACGCTCATCTTCGACAATGGCCAAGGCTGCCTGATCGATTCGCAGCAGGATATCTACACAGGCGGCATGATATTGCGCACCCGCTGCCGTCAGACTCAGGTGCCGAGTCGTACGGTTGATCAGACGTACACCTAGCACCGCCTCCAACTGCTGCAACTGCCGTGACAAGGATGAATGGGTTGTCTCCAGCCGCTCAGCTGCCGCCGAAAACCCGTGATTTTCAACAATGCAACAAAACGCGCGCATCGCCAGCAGTTGGTTCATCGGCAGGGTTTCACATGAGGGGCAAGTTGATGATCTGCTCCGTGGTCATGACATCGCCGAACGTGTCTTCGATTTCGGCCAGAGCCGCACGGTGCAGGCTTTGGGCATCAATACTCTGGCCATTGGCTCGCGTAATAGTGCGGGTGGCCGAAGCGTCCGATGCTACCACGACCTGATAACCCAGAGGCGCAGCATCCCGTGCTGCTCCGGCCACACAAGCATGAGTCATGAGGCCGGCAACAATTACCGTCTTGATGCCTTCGACTTTCAATTGGGTATCAAGGGCTGTACTGCCAAAAACGCTGACTGTCGTCTTCTGTAAAACAGTATCGCCAGCACGCGGCTGCATCAGGGGATGGAACTTTACACCTTCGCTGCCGAGGGCAAAAACTGCAGAACCTGCAGGGGCGATATGTTGAACCTGATAAACCGGTATTTTTGCTTTATCCGCGAATGCAATCAGCTCACGAGCTTTGTCCACTGCCTTCAGGCCGTCCGGAATAGGCAACCGGCCAGTGAAGTACTCCTGCTGAAAATCTATCACTACCAAGGCGGTACTGGCTGGATCAAGTCGGTCGAGTTGCACTGCACCCAACATAGCCCGAATGGTGGGGTTTGCATTTTCGGCGGGCTTTGCCGCCATCACTGGCATCGTCGCCAAACTCAGGCAGGCAAGAAATGAGGTGATCAACTTAGGCTTTGCAAAATTCATGTGAGCTCCAGGATTAGAATGTTGAAACGATGTTCAAAAGTCTAAAAAGACTGAGCCATTGCAACAACGCCAGGGAGCACACATTACTTGTACACGTTTTGCACAGGTTTCAAGCCGTAGTGCGATGCAACGTTGCCAGAAAACCCGCCGCGCCGACAAACAAACCGGCAAAGGTGCGGTTCATCCGACGTTGCTGTGTGGGGGTGCGCAGCAAGCGCAACACCTTGGACGCCAGACCGGTGTAGCCAGCCATGACAATCAGGTCGACGCAGATCATGGTCACGCCCAGGGTGAGGTATTGAGACACCAGCGGCGCGGCGGGGTTTACGAACTGCGGCAAGACGGCGAGCATAAACACCAGCGCCTTGGGGTTGCTGACGTTGACCAGAAAGCCACGAAACACCAACGCCAGCGGCTTGCCGAGGGGGCGCACGGCGGCGTCATCGCTGAGGTCGGTTGGCAGGGCACGCCATTGCTTGACGGCAAGGTAGACCAGATAGGCCACACCAAACCATTTGATTGCGTAAAAGGCAGTGGATGAGGCAGCGAGAACTGCGCCAACACCGGCGGCGACAATCGCGATTTGCAGCGCCAGACCCAGTTGCAGGCCCAGTGCGTTCCAGTATCCGCGCCAGAAACCGTATTGCAAACCGCACGACATCGAGGCAATCGCACCGGCACCGGGAGACAGGCTGATCACCCAACAGGCAGCAAAGAAGGCCAACCACGTTTCCAACGACATCGCACACCTCGGACAAGATCTGTAACAAGTCCTTTAAGCTAATGCGTTGGTTGAAAATTGACCACAGATTTTTGAAGGCACGTCACATTACAGTTACAGTCAGAGGTCGCTTTCGCGCCAGCGGCGTACCGAGCGCTGGAAGAACAGGCTGTTGGGTACTTGCACCATGCTGCTGCCGCTACCCGCTTCTGCAGGCTCGATCAGGGTGGTGTAGAGCAAGTTGATGGCCACGACCCGGCCTTTGACGCCCGGCTTGTCGAGGGTATCGAGCAGCTCCACCACGTCACCAATGCGAAACGGCCCCACGGTGAAGATCAGCACCGCGCACAGCAGATTGGAAAGCACACTCCACATGGCGAAGAAGGCAATCGCCGCCACCGCCACAAACCCCGACAGTGCAGTCCACAGCACGGTGGCTGAGACGCCCAGGCGCTCCAGCACGACAATCACCGCGCTGCCCATGATGAACCAGCGCAGGCCACCACGCAGCGGCACCATCAACTGCGGCGGGAACGGATAACGCTCGCCCAGACGTGTCAGGAAACGCGCCACGACACGCTGGGAGAAATAGCCCGCCAGCAGGATCAGCAAGATCTGCACGCCAACCCACAGCGGTGCGATCAGTTCGGCCGGCAACGGCAAGTGCAGGGCTTCCATCAGGACAGGGCTTCCAGTTCCGCTTGCATCGACTCCAGCAGCTCGAGCGACTCCATCCAGCGTTCTTCCAGCTGGCTTTCAAGCACCTTGAGCCTGGCCTGATCGGCCAGCAGATCACGCAATTCGTCTTTGCGTGCCGCTTCGTAAACAGCACTGTCACCCAGGCTGGTTTCGATCCTGGCGAGTTTCTCGTTGACCTTGCCCAGCTCACTTTCGAGCTTGTCGGCCTCGCGCTTGTGCGGGGCCAGTTGCTGACGCAACGCCGCAGCCGCCTGACGCTGAGCCTTTTTATCGGTCTTGTCCGGGTTGACTGTGGTGTTGCTCACCGGCGCGTTGCGCAAACGGTAGTCGGCCAGCCAGCGTGCGTAGTCTTCGAGGTCGCCGTCGAATTCCTGCACCTTGCCATCGGCTACCAGCAGGAATTCATCCGTGGTGCTTTTGAGCAAATGCCGATCGTGGGACACCACCAGCACCGCACCGCTGAACTCTTGCAGGGCCATGGTCAGCGCCAGCCGCATTTCGAGGTCAAGGTGGTTGGTCGGTTCGTCGAGCAGCAGCAGGTTCGGTCGGCCCCAGGCGATCAACGCCAGTGCCAGACGGGCTTTTTCGCCACCGGAAAAATTCAGTACCGGCTCGTCGATACGCGCACCACGGAAGTCGAAACCACCGAGGAAGTCGCGCAGGGTCTGTTCACGCTCAGTCGGCGCCAGACGCTGCATATGCAGCAACGGGCTGGCTTTGGAGTCCAGCGAGTCGAGCTGGTGCTGGGCAAAGTAGCCAACCACCAGGTTCTCGCCACGAGCCAGACGCCCTGAAAGCGGTTCCAGCTCGCCTGCGAGGTTTTTGATCAGGGTCGATTTACCCGCGCCGTTTGGCCCGAGCAAGCCAATACGAGCGCCCGGAACCAGTTGCAGCTTGACCTTCTCGAGGATGGTTTTGTCGCCATAACCCAGACGCGCATCGGACAAGTCGAGCAACGGGCTGGAGAGCTTGACCGCCTCGCGGAACACGAAGTCGAACGGCGAATCCACATGGGCCGCGCTCAATTCTTCCATGCGCTCCAGGGCCTTGATCCGGCTCTGCGCCTGACGGGCCTTGGTGGCCTGGGCCTTGAATCGGGCGATATAGCTTTCCATGTGCGCACGTTGCGCCTGTTGCTTTTCGTAGGCCTGTTGCTGCTGGGCCAGACGTTCGGCACGGGCACGTTCGAATGCGCTGTAACCACCGCGATAGAGGGTGATCTTGCGCTGGTCGACATGAGCAATATTGTCGACCACGGCATCCAGGAAATCCCGGTCGTGGGAGATCAGCAGCAAGGTGCCAGGGTAATTCTTGAGGAAGTCTTCCAGCCACAGAATGGCGTCGAGGTCCAAGTGGTTGGTCGGTTCATCGAGCAACAACAGATCCGACGGGCACATCAAGGCCTGCGCCAGGTTCAGGCGCATGCGCCAGCCACCGGAGAAGTCGGCGACCGGGCGATCCATTTGTTCGTTGGTGAAGCCCAGGCCGGCGAGCATTTTGCGGGCACGCGCATCGGCGGTATAACCGTCGGCACTGTCCAGCTCGGAGTGCAGGCGCGCTTGCGCAGCGCCGTCCTCGTCAGCCTCGGCCCTGGCCAGATCGGCTTGTACCTGGCGCAAGCGCTGGTCGCCATCGAGCACGTAGTCGATCGCAATGCGGTCGAGGGTGTCGATTTCTTGCCGCATATGGGCGATCCGCCAGTCGGCCGGAAGCAGACAATCCCCGGAATCAGGCGTCAACTCACCCAGCAGCAAGGCGAACAAAGTGGATTTACCGGCGCCATTGGCGCCGACCAGACCGGCTTTGTGGCCGGCGTGCAGGGTCAGCTCGGCGTCTTCTAGCAGACGTTGCGGGCCACGCTGTAAAGTCAGGTTCTGAAGTCGGATCATAATGGCGGCGGAGTCTACCAGCTTCCCTCTCAACTGGCGCGAATTGCACTATGCAGACTGACCTGTGGAATTACTGTTTGACCCTCTATGCCCGACCCGGGATAGAGCAAGCGTGCCTTGACCTGCAAAGCCGGGGCCTGGATGTGTGCTTGCTGCTGTGTGCAGCCTGGCTTGAGGAGCGCGGCGTGGCCTGCGACGAAGTTCGTCTTGGTCAATTAAACGCCTGTGCCGGGCCCTGGCAGCGCGAGGTGGTACAGCCGTTACGACAATTGCGCATGCAGTGGCGTGATGCAGCCGCCCACGACGATGCGCTGGCAGCGTTGCGCGTGCAGATCAAGTCATTGGAGCTGGAGGCCGAGCGGACTTTGTTGCGGCGCCTGGAGTCGCAGACTCAGGGCTGGTCGTCAGCGCAATCGCAAGAGGCTTGCGATTGGCTGCAGAGAGTGGCGGGCGATGCCGACCACCCTGATTGCGACGCGCTGCGCAGGCTGCGCGCCGCAATCAAACACGCTTAAGAAGCGCTGGCTGGTGTGGTAGCCGAGTTTGTTGCGCCTGCCGGGGCTGCTGGCGCGGGGGTAGCAGCAGGTGCCGCTGCAGCGGGTGCCGCAGCGGGCTTGGCAGGTGTCGCGGCAGGCTTGGCGGCTGCAGGTTTGGCTGCAACAGGCTTTTTCACGGCCGGTTTGGCGGCGGGCTTTACTGCCGGTTTGGCTGCAGCAGGCTTGGCAGCGGGTTTGGCTGCTGCGGTTTTTGCAGCAGGTTTGGCCGCGACTTTGACTGGGGCTTTTACCGGAGCTTTTGCCGGAGCTTTAACTGGCGCCTTGGCGGGTGCTTTGGCCGCTACCGGTTTAGCCGCTGCGGGCTTGGCAGCAGGTTTTGCCGCTGCCGTTTTAGCTGCCACGGGCTTGGCTGCCGGCTTGGCCGCTGCGGTTTTTGCCGCAACCGGTTTAGCTGCAGGTTTGGCCGTGCGAGCTGCTGCCGGTTTTGCCGCAGCCGTTTTGGCGGCTGGCTTGGCGGCTGCTTTTGCCGGGGCCTTGGCCGCAGGTTTGGCAACTGCCTTGGCAGCAGGTTTTTTCGCGGCGGAGGCAGGCTTGGCATCACGGGACGACAAGGCCTTGCCCACTGCCTCTTTGACTCGACCAATACCCTGGGCCAACTTCAGGCTTTCTTGAGCATCGCGCTTGAGTTGCAGGATATAAGTGCGCGTTTCGGTTTGACGCTCTTTGAGCGAATCGAGCAGTTGCTCAAGCTCTTTGACGCCCGACTTGGCCTTGGCCTGAGCCTTGGACTTGCCAGCGTTGGCGGCGTCTTGCAGTTTGGAGCGGGATTTGTGCAGTTTTTCCTGCGCTTTGCCGCGCTGTTTCTCAAGCTTGGCGAGCAGTTTCTCAGCATCAGCCAACGCTTGGGAGCAAGCGTTTTCCAAATGCTCAAGCAGGCTGCCTGAGAGCTGTTGGAGCAAGTGCAACGGCGTATTAACGGGCTTCTTATTGGCCGACATGGTTTACCTCCTGGCTGAAGTGAGTGCGGCTCATACTAGACCTCTGTAACTACCGCCGCTAGGGCATGTTGACACTAAGGATAGCTGCGCGTTGCATGACGTCGAAAAACTTGTGCTGGATCAATCTTTAACGGCCAATCCAGCTAAATTCAAAGAGTACACAAACGTCTTCCAGCCCCACCGAATTAAAGCCTCGGCGCCATTCAGGCGCTGGCATAATCGCTCGCACATCACGCCGGAGAACCCCCATGCCGCGTTACTTGTTTTTGTCGTTGTTGTGCCTTGCGCCTTTGGCTAGCGCCGCCCCTGCGCCAACCCCTGACGCCGCCCACGACCTGGCCTACAGCATGGGCGCCAGCCTGGGCGAACGCTTGCGCCAGGAGGTTCCCGAGCTACAGATCCAGGCATTGATCGAAGGCCTGCGCACGGCCTACCAAGGCAAGCCGCTAGCCCTGACTGATGAACGCATCGGGCAGATTCTGGCGCAGCATCAAGCCCGGACCGAGCCTGCCCAGACTTCGTCCGCAATCAACGCAGCCCTGAGCGCTGAAGATGTTTTTTTGTTGGTAGAAAAACAACAGCCCCAGGCTCGCGAGCTGGCAGACGGCATCATCATGACCGAACTCAAGCCCGGCAAAGGAGCCAAACCCGACCCACAGGATTCGGTGTACGTGAGCTATGTGGGCCTGCTGCCCGATGGCACCGTGTTCGACCACAGTACCCAGCCACAATGGTTTCGCCTGGACAGCGTCATCGCTGGCTGGCGCAGTGCATTGGTACAGATGCCGGTGGGCGCCAAATGGCGGCTGGCGATACCTTCCAGACAGGCTTACGGTACCGCGGGTGCTGGGGATTTGATCGCGCCCAATACGCCGCTGGTGTTTGAGGTCGAGTTGTTCGCAATTAGAAAATAGCGCCCCAAAAACGAAAAACGGCGCGCCTGGGCGCACCGTTTTTTATGGGGTTGTTACTTACGCCTGAGCAGCTTCTTTCTGCTTGTGCGCACTGTGCAGCACTTCGATCAGGCAGTCCTCAAGCTCAAAGCGCTCATCGAGCAAAGCGCCCAGCACCCTGATCTCTTCTGCCAACTTGTCGCAGTCAGGGCGATGAGCCTTGCCGTCGCAATGATCGTTGAAAGCCAGAGCCGCTTCGGTAATCACGTTGATACGCGGGTAGATGGTTTCCGCCAGGGCAAGTCCGCGCTCATCATTGAAGGCTTTGGCCTCCTGATTGAGCTGCTCGTAAATCTCGAAATGGCCTGCGGAGACGTAGTCGACCAGCAACTGGCAAAATTCTTTTTGCGGCCCGCGCTTGGGGTTGTTTTGCTGCTCCAGCAGGATGGCATAAGCCTTCACAAGTTTACGGCGCTCATGCAACCAGCGATCGACCAGTTGGTGGACGCCGTTGAAACGTTCCTGAGCACTCTCGCATCTTTCGAGCATGATGATCTCTCTTCCCTTGTGGGCCCATGCCACCCGACATCAGCCGGGCCTGTGTGAACCAAAACCTGCGCGATTGCACGGGCATTGGACGGCATAACTCCGTGATACGTGCGGGCCAGATTATGCCCGCTCGGCAACAGCTTCAAGGTACGCACGAGAGAAAATTCATACAAGTGTTTAATCCCAAGTGCTACTTCACGTCGCAGCCATGGGTTAATTTGCCGCCATTGATTGAACGATTTATCTGGAAGATGCTGAGCACAAGCAGGCCGGTAAAGGCCAGCAGGCTTAACTCGGGAATACTCAAGTCAAATACGGTCCAGTGAAGATGCGTACAGTCTTCGCTGCCGCGATAAATCATCGAAATTATTTCACCCGGCGACATGTCGCTCCAAATACACGCCAGCTCGGGCTGACACACCATCAGTTGTTCTGGCGCCATCTGCTGCAGCCATACCTGTCTCAAGGCACTGGCACCGCCGCCCAGCGCGAACAGCGTGGAAGCAAGGGAGTAACACCACAAACCAAAGCCTTTAGGGGCATGTGCATAAGCCATCAGGTTGACGAGGCAGAAACCCAGCAGGAAAAAGCGCTGAACCTGACATAACGAACAAGGCTTGAGCCCAGGCCCGTACTCCAGATAAAAAGTACCGCCCATCACCAAGGCGCCTACTGCAAAGGCCAAAAAGAAAATTAAACGTGAGCCTGCCAAGAACATGGCTTTTCCGTAACAAAATAGACAGTTGATTACGGTAGATGAAAGCCATTAGCCCTTTCAAGCTGGCCTTAGGCGGATACGTCTTGAAGGAAGAGGGGAAATACCTACAGAAGCCTGAAGTATTTAGAGCGTATGGCGTAGGAAATACCAATCCGTATCCTGCGGCAGGCCACACAGACCAGCCTGACGTGTGCTGAAACACACGCCAGACTGACTTTTTCAGAGGCTTGTGGCAGTCACCGGCAAAGGCGAGGCCAGCAAACGTTCATCGAGCAGATTCAGGCCTTCCTGGAACAATTGATTGCTGCGCGCCGTATCACCCAACTGGGCCAGCAACCGTGCCAGTTCTGCACAGGTTTCCGGGTTGCGCTCAACCTTCAGGCTGCTTTCAAGGTAGTCCCGCGCCTTGCCCCACAAACTGTTTTGCAGACACAGGCGGCCCAGAGTCAAGAGCAGGCTGGCATCGCCCTGATGGGTTTTGAGCCAGCCTTCGGCAGTCTGCAACTGCTTGACCGGGTCGCTGCCGCGCAACAGGCCATAGAGGCGTACCAAGTGACTGTCGTAGCCGCGTTTTAGAGCCCCGCGCAAGACTTCTTCGGCTTCGGCTTGTGCGCCCAATTGACGCAATTGCTCGGCATAGGCCAGTACCAGGGCGGGCTCCTGGCGCTGGGCGGAGGTAAGCTGTTGCCAGGCACGCTGAAGGGACTGCAATCCCGCCTCGCCCCCGGTTTCGCGCTGGGCAGCCAGGCTCAGGTTTTGCCCCCAGGCACGACGCTCCAGCTCTGCCAGCTCCTTGGCCGGCAATACCTTGTCTTTGCGCAACTCTGGCAGCAGACGAATCAGTGCACCCCAGTCGCCCCGCTGCTGGTGCAGGCGCTGCAGTTGACGCAACACCTGGACGTTATGCGGATGGCGCTCGTGCATGGCTTGCAGGGTCACCAGCGCCCCATCAGTGTCGGAGCGGTCTACCTGCAACTGGGCATGGCTCAGGGCAATGGCCAGTTCGGCTTGCGGCTGACGCTCAAGCGCACGCTCAAGCAGGTTGTCGCTTTCTTCGTAGTGCCCCTGCTCGTTGGCCGCACGTGCGGCACCCAGGTAGTAGAGCAAAGGCTGAGGTTCAGCTTCCGCGGCCCGAGCCAGATGCTTTTGCGCGCTGGCCCAACGGCCCTCGGCGAGGTCCATCTGGCCCTGTTCGATGGCGATCTGCACCCGGCGACTGCGATTGCGTCGCGACCACGGGTTAACCAGCCCGGTAGACGCCGTGACCAGTTCAACCAGTAGCTTGATCCCCCAGACCAGCAACCACAGCACTGCCAGCAGGGCGAGGGTTGCCCATACGCTCGATTCGTAGCGGAAATTTTTATAAGCGATCAGCACATAGCCCGCGTCTTCAGCGATTGCCAGGCCGATGCAGGCCGCGGCTGCAATCAACAAAAACACAATCACATAGAAGCGCTTCATGGGAGGGCCTCCTGCGCAGGGCTGGCAGCCGCTTTACCCGGCTCATCGGCACGCACATGCCGACGTTCGAGGTAGGCCTGTACTGCGCTCAGGGTGGCTGCGAGGTCCGGCGTCTTGACGGTGACCGGCTGTTTGCTCAGCTCCACCACCTGCTCAAGGATTTTCTTGCTCTGCGGGTTATCCGCGTTGAAATTGCCCTTGAGGACGTCCTGCGCCTGCGCCAGGGCCTGGGTGTACACCGATTCCTGACCATTGAGAGCGGCCCACTGGGCTTGCTCCAGCGCCAGGCTCAGAGCCAGGCGGACCTGGGTCAGGCTCTGGCCGGCCAACAATGGGCGCACGTTTTTGTCGGCGTTGAAGTCGATACGGATGTAGTGCGAGATCTCCTCCCACCATTGCGACCAGCGGCTTGCACCATCACCATCAGCCGTGAGGCTCGCCAGCGAGTCACCCTGGTTCTGATAAGCCGGGGCCAGAGCACTGAGTTGCGCTACCTGGTCACGCAAGGCCGCCAGCTGCAAAAACAGCCCGGTACGGTCCGGCTGCTCAACGCTGCGCAAGGCCGTCAGGCTTTTGGCCAGTTGTTCACGGGCAGCGAATGAACCCGGATCGTTTTGCTCGCGCAAAATGGCATCCGCGCCCTGCACCAGCGCCTGGGCACTGGTGATGTCCTGCAACGCCGACAAGCGCAAGGTGGCCAGACGCAGCAAGTGCTCGGCCTCGGCCAGGCGCCAGTCCTTGCGGCTCTCACCCAGTACGGTTTCGAGGCGCTGGTTCAGGCGCTGCTGATCGCCTTGCAACTGCACGACCAATTGCCGCTGATTATCCAGCTCACTGGCGGATGGCAACTGGTTGAGACGCGTCAGCAGTTGTTGCTCACCCTGCTTGATCGACAGTGTTTGCGCGGCCAGGGCTGGCACATCACTTAGCTGCTCTGCGGTGGTGGCTTGCAGTTGGCGCACCTGCCACACACCCCAGCCGCCGACGGCAACACCGGCAGCGCCCAGCAACAGGGCGACAACGGCCAGACCATTGCCCCGACCCTGCGACGCAGGTTCAGGTTTTTTAGCCGGCGCTTCTGGCGCGGGCTGCACGGGTTCTTTGGACAAGACTGTTTCGCTCACGAATCCATCCTTTGCATTAAAAAGCAGGTGCGGGATGCTCCCGCAGCGCCGCCAGCAAGGCCGTGGCACTAGCACCACGACAATCCACAACATGTTGCGCTCCGGCGCTGCGTGCAATCTCAGCAACCCGAGGGCTTGGAACAAACAATGGCAATCGGGCCAAATGCGGCCAGCTATCGCCTGCCAATTGGCGTAAATGTTCAAAACCCTGCCCACTGCTGACCACCAGCGCGTTCAGGCGTTCCACTTTAACCCGCTGATACAGGGTCGCAGGCGGGTATGACGGCAGCTCGCGACGATAGAGCTCAAGGTAGTCGACCTGCGCGCCAAGGCTGCGCAGACGGTCTGCCAGCATCTCGCGACCGCCCTCCCCACGCAGGATCAATACCCTGGGCTTGTCGCAGGCAACCGCGCCTTCGAATTCCGGCATTGCCAGCAAGGCTTCGCTGTCATCGCCACATTGAGGGTAGCTAACATCGAGGCCATGGTCGGCGAGAATCTGCGCAGTCGCGGCGCCGACGCTGAACCACTTCTGCCGGGGCGCTTGCGGCCAGTGTTGGCTGACCAGCTCAAGCCCCAGACGCGCCGCAGGCTTGCTGACCACGATCACTGCGCAATAGCGGTCAAGACCGGCAATCAACGTACGCTGCGCGTCGCTCAAAGGCAGTGGCTTGATCGCCAGCAATGGCAGGCTGCTGCTGAAAATGCCAGCAGTCGCAAGCTCGCGAGCCAAAGCTGCCGACTCCTCGGCAGGCCGGGTCAGCAACAAGCGCCAGCCTGTCACTCGTGACCTGCCTCACCATAAACGGCTTTGAGGATATCACCAGCACCCTGGGCCAGCAGCGCTTCGGCCACTTGCACACCCAACTGGGTTGCCGCTGCACGCGGTGCTCGAGCATCAGCGCTCAGCAGCACACCGCCGCTTGGCTCACCGACCAGGCCGCGCAACCAGATTTGCTCGCCTTCAAGCACGGCGTAGCAGGCGATCGGTACCTGGCAGCCACCATTGAGGTGCTTGTTCAGCGCACGCTCTGCGGTGACGCGCACGGCAGTATCGGCGTGGTGCAGGGGCGCCAGCAGCGCATGGATTTCAGTGTCGACGCTGCGGCACTCGATGCCCACTGCGCCTTGGCCACCTGCTGGCAGGCTGTCTTCAATGCTGATCGCCGAGGTGATGCGGTCTTCAAAGCCGAGGCGGATCAGGCCCGCAGCGGCCAGGATAATGGCGTCGTATTCACCGGCATCGAGCTTGGCCAGACGGGTGTTGACGTTGCCGCGCAGAAAACGGATTTGCAGATCCGGGCGACGGGTCAGCAACTGAGCCTGGCGGCGCAAGCTTGAGGTACCAACCACACTGCCTTGCGGCAAGTCGTCGAGGCTGGCGAAGGTGTTGGAAACAAAGGCATCGCGCGGATCTTCGCGCTCGCAGATGCAAAACAGACCAAGGCCTTCCGGGAAGTCCATCGGTACGTCTTTCATGGAGTGCACGGCGATGTCTGCTTCGTTTTCGAGCAGGGCGGTTTCCAGCTCCTTGACGAACAGGCCTTTGCCGCCGATTTTCGACAGCGGCGAGTCCAGCAGCTTGTCACCACGGCTGACCATGGGCACCAGCGTCACCAAAATACCTGGGTGAGCCTGCTCTAAACGGGCTTTAACGTATTCGGCCTGCCATAGAGCCAGGGCGCTTTTACGGGTAGCGATGCGGATTTCGCGAGAGGACATGGATCAATCCGTACTGAAAAGATACGGCTGATAATAACAGCTCAGCCAAAACAGCTTTGACTTGTATCAGAAAGTCCTCGGCCTCCCTGGCCCAAAAACGGCGCGCCCGCGCCAGTTCCGCCGCGAATTACAGTTGCTGCATCATCTTGCGTACACCCGCAACATGCCGACGGCTGACGATCAGTGCATCCCCGTTAAGCCCGCGCAGGAACAACTGAAAGTGCCCCAGCGGCGTGCGCTGCAGGCGCTCGATACGATCACGCGCCACCAGCGCATTGCGGTGAATGCGCACAAAGCGTTCACCAAACTCGTCTTCAAGTGCCTTGAGCGGCTCGTCGAGCAGGACTTCGCCGCCAGCGTGACGCAAGGTCACGTATTTATGGTCAGCGATAAAATAGATCACCTCTTCGATAGGGATCAGCTCAATGCCTTTTCGGGTTCTGGCACTGATATGACTGCGCGGGCCGCTGCCGGTTTGCGCGGCAGGCCGGGTAAGCGCGGCCAGCTGGACACGGTTGGGGCGGTGGGCCTCTTTGAGGGCGGCGCTCAAGGCATCTGCGGTGACCGGCTTGAGCACATGGCTGACACCGCTTTCTTGCAGGGCCTGCACGGAAAACTCGTCAGGCGCCACGCAAAACACCACCGACGGCGGCAGTTCGCGCTCGCATAATTTGGCTGCAACCTGCAACCCGTCGAGGCCCGGCAGGCGAATATCGAGCAAAACGACATCCGGCTTCAGGTTTTCGATCAGGGTCAGTGCCTCTTCGCCATTGGTGGCAACAGGCTCCAGCAACGTATAGCCCCCAAGCGTGCTGAGCAAATGGCTCAAATGCTCGCGGGCCAGGGTTTCGTCATCAACGATCAGGACATTCATATAGCGCTGTATTCCTGCGTGAGTCTCGCACAAGGATAGCGTAGACAGGTGAAGTGACGACTGTCACGGCGATCCACGCTAAGACTAGCGCGAAGGCCAAAAAGTGCCGCAAACCACACAGCAAAATTCACCTGTCTCGGTTGCTTGATTTAATACCGGATACGTCTGGCAATCTACAAAGACCTGCTACGACTGATCCATACGACCAACTGTAGACGGTTGGCACGCCGAAAGTATTCAAACGATACATTTCGTTTCGGAATTTTGTTTATACCGCACTTCAGGTTAAAACCTGCCGAGCTGCGTCAACGCCTTGAATGGCAACCCTGTTATGATTCACGGTAACTTTTTGTGTAACTCCCCCTCAGCCGATTACGAGCGAATCCATGAGCACCGACAAGACCAATCAGTCCTGGGGCGGCCGCTTCAGTGAACCCGTCGACGCCTTCGTTGCGCGTTTCACCGCCTCCGTCACTTTCGACCAGCGCCTTTATCGCCATGACATCATGGGCTCCGTGGCTCACGCCACCATGCTGGCCAAGGTCGGCGTGCTGACCGATGCCGAGCGCGACAGCATCATCGACGGCCTCAAAACCATCCAGAGCGAAATCGAAGCCGGCACGTTTGACTGGCGCATCGATCTGGAAGACGTGCACATGAACATCGAAGCGCGTCTGACCGACCGCATCGGCGTGACCGGCAAAAAGCTGCACACCGGCCGCAGCCGTAATGACCAGGTGGCTACCGATATCCGCCTGTGGCTGCGTGACGAGATCGACGTAATCCTGGCGGAAATCACTCGCCTGCAAAAAGGCCTGCTGGAACAGGCAGAGCGTGAAGCCGAGACCATCATGCCCGGTTTTACCCACCTGCAGACCGCGCAGCCAGTGACATTCGGTCACCACATGCTGGCCTGGTTCGAGATGCTCAGCCGTGACTACGAGCGCCTTGTCGACTGCCGCAAGCGTACCAACCGCATGCCGCTGGGCAGCGCCGCACTGGCGGGCACCACCTACCCGATCGACCGCGAATTCACCGCACAACTGCTGAGCTTTGATGCCGTGGGCGGCAACTCGCTGGATAACGTGTCCGATCGCGACTTCGCCATCGAATTCTGCGCCGCGGCCAGCATCGCGATGATGCACTTGTCGCGTTTCTCCGAAGAGCTGGTGCTGTGGACCAGCGCGCAATTCCAGTTTATCGACCTGCCAGACCGCTTCTGCACCGGCAGCTCGATCATGCCGCAAAAGAAAAACCCTGACGTGCCAGAGCTGGTTCGTGGCAAAAGCGGTCGTGTCTTCGGCGCGCTGATGGGCCTGCTGACCCTGATGAAGGGCCAGCCACTGGCCTACAACAAGGACAACCAGGAAGACAAGGAGCCGCTGTTCGACGCAGCCGACACCTTACGTGACTCGCTGCGAGCCTTTGCCGACATGATCCCGGCGATCAAGCCCAAACACGCGATCATGCGTGAAGCGGCCCTGCGCGGCTTCTCGACCGCGACCGACCTGGCTGACTACCTGGTACGCCGTGGCCTGCCGTTCCGTGATTGCCACGAAATCGTCGGCCATGCCGTGAAATACGGTGTGGAAACCGGTAAGGACCTGGCAGAAATGAGTCTGGAAGAGCTGCGCACATTCAGCGACCAGATTCAGGACGATGTGTTTGCCGTGCTGACTCTGGAAGGCTCGGTCAACGCCCGCGACCATATCGGCGGCACCGCTCCGGCGCAGGTAAAAGCAGCTGTTGTGCGCGGCAAGGCCTTGCTGGCCAACCGTTAAAAACGGGCACCTTAAGGTGTAATGTCAGTCAGTAAAGGATCAAGGAGAACTGTGGGAGCGGGCTTGCTCGCGATACAGACGACGCAGTTTTACAGTCAAACTGCGTTGCTCCAATCGCGAGCAAGCCCGCTCCCACAAGAACTGATCAGCATTACCCGATGCGCCGTTTATTTCTTGCTGTTGATCCAGGCCAGAAACTGCGGCATGGCCGCTTCTTTGTCAGCGGCAATTTTTTGCACATGCGGGTTTTGCTCCAGACGCTCCAGCAGCGCCTTGGCGCCTGGCATTTCAGCCAGCAGGTCCAGGCCAAACACCTTGTGCCCCACTGCGCAGGCCAAATTCACGCTGTAAGCGAAGTAAATATCCGCCACGCTCAGGGTATCGCCCGCCACATAGGGCGCAAACTTGCCATGACGGGCCAGCGAAGCCATACCATCGACCAATTCGGTACGGGCCTTGTCCTTGATCGCATCCGACACTTGCATGCCAAAAAAGGCTTCGGCGTAGCAAGCCCGAGCAGGCAATTCGATATACAGCTCGATTTCCTTGGCCAGCGCCAGCACCTGAGCGCGCGCAAATGGATCAACCGGCAGCAGTTTCGGGCCTGGCTGGGTCTGTTCGATGTATTCGAGGATCACGCTGGTTTCGTTGATAAAACCTTGATCAACGCCCAGCACCGGGACTTTTCCACGCGGACTGATGGCCAGCGCTTCCGGGGTTTTACCGGCAAAAAACGGCACTTCTTCAAAGGGCACGCCCTTTTCCAGCAGCGCCAGTTTGACCATGTTGTAGTAGTTGCTGACTGCGAATCCATAAAGCTTGAGCATTACAGCCTCCAGGCCGTGTTGGGGTTGGCTGCGCTTGTTATAGAGCTTCGCCGCTGGACTGGCTAGCAGCATCACTGACTTGAATGCAGTTAGACTGGCCGCCTTTACTTAAGGAGCCTGCCATGAGCGAGCCAACCGATATCGACAACGAAGAAGAAGAGTTCGCCGAATCCACCCTGATTCAGGCGATCGAAAACCAGATTGAAAGCGACAATCCGCCTGCGGCCAAGGCCACGTTCAACAAACTGACCCTGGTTGGCTACGAGCGCGACGATATCCTGCAGATGATGGCCCATGTGCTGGCCGTGGAGATTGACGCGATCCTCGAAGAAGACCGCGCCTTCAACACCGAGTGGTACGAAGCCGCCCTGCGCGCGCTGCCGACCCTGCCGCCAGAGAAGGACTGACCCCAGGCTCAGGCGCGGATCACGGGGGCTCGCTGCCAGTCCAGATCCTTGGCCGGCATCGGGCGCCCGAACCAGTAGCCCTGGCCCAGGTTGCAGTCAAGGTCGAGCAGGAACTGCGCCTGCTCGACCTGCTCTATCCCTTCGGCATGCACCTGCAAGCCCATGCTTTGCCCCAGCGCGATCACCGCACGCACGATCGCCACATCGTCATTGTCCGCGGGCAGCCCGGCGACAAATCCCTGATCGATTTTCAGCTTCTGCACAGGCAAGCGCTTGAGCCGCAGCAGCGATGAAAAGCCGGTGCCAAAATCATCAATGGCCAGGCGTAATCCCAGCGCCCGCAGACGGTGCATCTGCTCCAGGGCAACCTGCGAGTTATCCATCACCGTGCTTTCGGTGACTTCCAGCTCAAGCAAGGCCGGGTCCAGCCCGGTATCTGCCAGCACGGTTGAAACCAGCGTGAACAGCTCAGGGCGGGTAAACAACCGGCTGGAGATGTTCACCGCGACAAAAGACAGTTCAACCCCAGTGGCTTGCCACTGCACCATCTGCCAACAGGCGTGCTCCAGCACCCAGGCGTCGATTTCGGCAATCAGCCCGGTACGTTCGGCAATCGGGATAAATTCACCCGGCGACAACAGACCGCGCAGCGGGTGCTCCCAACGCACCAATGCTTCAACGCCGATCAGGCGGCAGGTTTGCAGGTCGTGTACCGGCTGGTAGTACACCCGCAGTTCCTGTTGTTCCAGGGCACGGCGCAAATCACTGGCCACCTCGATCCGGTACTGCGCATGGGCCGTCAATTCTTCGGTGTACAAGGCATAGCCTTCACGCCCGGCGCTTTTGGCCTTGAACAGAGCCGAGTCGGCATTGCGCAGCAATTGCTCGGCGTTCAATGCGTCGCTGGGGTAAACGCTGATACCGACACTGGCGCTGACAAACAGCTGATGTTTATCGACATCAAATGCGCTTTTCATGACCTCCAGCACCTGTTGCGCCAAAACGGCGGCCTGGCTCGTTTGCGAACAACTGTCGACCAGCACGGCAAATTCATCGCCACCCAGGCGGGCCACGGTGAAGCCTTTGCCAAACACGCTCTGCAAGCGCTCAGCGACGGCCTTGAGCAGCAAGTCACCGACGTTATGGCCGAGGCTGTCATTGATGATCTTGAAGTGATCCAGGTCGATCATCAGCAACGCGCAGCCCGTCTGGTGACGCTGTGCAGCAGCCAGCGCCTGCTCGGTGCGGTCAGTAAACAACAAGCGATTGGGCAGGTCCGTCAGCGGGTCGTGATGAACCAGACGTGCCAGCTCGGTCTGTGAATTCTTGATCGCCGAGATATCCGAGAACACAGCGACATAGTGGCTAACCTGGCCCTGGTCATCGATGATCGGGCGCACAGTCTGCCATTGAGGATAAACCTCACCGCTTTTGCGCCGGTTCCAGATCTCGCCGTGCCAGTCGCCGTTTTCTGCTATCGACTTGAAAATCGCCTGATAAAACTCGGGGCCATGGCGGCCCGACTTGAACATGTTCGGCCTGCGGCCAAGCACCTCTTCGGCCTGATAGCCCGTGATCTCAACCAATGCACGGTTCACATGCACAATGCCCCCACGGTTATCAGTCACCAACACCCCTTCACGGGTGCAGTCAAAGACCACAGCCGCCTGCCGCAAGCGCTCCTGATCCTGACGCTGGCGCTTCAAACCGGGGTTCATGCCCAGAAAATCGAACAAACGGGCGCGGGCGAAAAAAATCAATACGGCACTGAACAAGGCAAAAACGTATCCATTAACTTGCTGCCACTGCGCCAACCGCGCTGAATCATCGAAATAACTGTTCAATAAATGATCAGTTGTCAGTAGCCAGAAAAACGCTAGCAGCCCGTATAGCAGGGCCGTACGCAAGGCATCTCGAGTAGAAACAGACATAAGAAAGTTAATGCACCTACAAAAAAGTGGGAATTATAGTGTAAGAAACATCCGGGCACTCTTATCTGAAAGGCCGACTGGTTTTATCTGGCTGCATGGTGATAATGCGTGTTGCAGTTTTTTTCATCTTCCCGAGGGCCAAACAGCCTATGTGGTACAACGGTTTTCTCGACTTGTCAGCCTGGCAACTGGTGGCAGTCACTCTGTTGATGACCCACGTGACCATTATCGGTGTCACGGTTTATCTACACCGCTACTCAGCCCACCGCTCATTGGAGCTCAATGGTGGCCTGAAACACTTTTTCCGCTTCTGGCTGTGGCTCACCACGGCACAGAACACTCGCGAGTGGACAGCTATCCACCGCAAGCACCACGCCAAATGCGAAACCGCAGATGATCCGCACAGCCCGGTAATCAAAGGGTTATCGACCGTTTTGCGAAAAGGTGCAGAGCTGTATCGCGAAGAAGCTCAAAATCCTGAAACACTGCGCATTTACGGCAAAAATTGCCCTGAAGACTGGATTGAGCGGAATCTTTACTCCCGTTACAAAATGTTGGGCGTGGCGATCATGCTGGTCATCGACCTGCTGCTGTTCGGCGCCATCGGCCTTACCATCTGGGCCATCCAGATGATGTGGATCCCGGTTTGGGCTGCAGGCGTGGTCAACGGCCTGGGCCACGCAGTGGGTTATCGCAACTTCGAATGCCGCGACGCAGCCACCAATCTGGTGCCGTGGGGCATCATCATTGGTGGTGAAGAGTTGCACAACAACCATCACACCTACCCCAACTCGGCCAAGATGTCGGTCAAGAAGTGGGAGTTCGACCTGGGCTGGGCCTGGATCAAGGTCTTCAGCTTCTTGCGTCTGGCCAAGGTTCAGCGTGTTGCACCTATCGCCCACCGGGTGGAAGGCAAAGGCAATCTGGACATGGATACCGCGATGGCGATCCTCAACAATCGTTTCCAGATCATGGCCCAGTACCGCAAGCTGGTAATCGCGCCGCTGGTTCAGCAGGAGCTGGCCAAGGTCGATCATTCGGTGCGTCACCAGTTCCGTCGTGCCAAGCGCCTGCTTTCCCGCGAAACCAGCCTGCTGGAAGAGCGCCATCACCAGCGTATCGAAAAGATGCTGGAGCATAGCCATTCGCTGAAAGTGATTTACGAAAAGCGCCTGGCCCTGCAACAGATCTGGGTCAAGACCAGCACCAACGGTCACGACATGCTGGCGGCGATCAAGGAATGGGTACACGAGGCAGAAGCCAGCGGGATTCAGTCGCTGCGCGAGTTTGCCCACCAGCTCAAGACTTATTCGCTGCGACCTGCGGCGGCTTAAGAGCAGACCCCAACCAACCCTCTCCCAAAGGGAGAGGGTCAGGGGCTCTTGATCAACCGCGAAAGCTCCGACATCCCCACTCGCAACAAGCGCGCCGTCTTCCCGCCAGCCACCTCTGCAATCCCCTCTTGCGATTGCAGATTGGCCACTTGCGCTGCCAGGTTCATCACCAGCGCTTCACGCGAATACACCCCGCCCCCCAAGTGATAAATCGCCGCGATCAGTTCGCGCAATTCCAGCGGCAAGCGCCAGCGCGTGCGCAAGGCCGAGCCGTAGGCTGCACCGAACTCGGCCAGTGAAGCGTCAATGGCCTGAGTGTCCAGCTCGCCACCGGCTTGCTGCCACTCCTCAAGGCAACGCAACACGGCAAGATCGCCCAGGCGATGCAAGAGCCCGGCGCAATAGCAGCGCTCCTGATCCAGATTGAGCTGAGCCGCCAGCGCACGACCATAGTCGGCCGCACGCCGCGAGACTGCCCACTGCTGCTCGGCGTAATCGGCCAGGCAAGGGTCGGTCAATTGCGCGCTACGTTTGAGGGTCAGCCCCAGCAGCAGATTCATGCTGTGCGCCGGTCCCAACAGTTGCATCGCCTGCGTAAGGGTCTGGGCCGGGCTGGCCCGGTGACGGGCCGCACTGTTGGCCGCAGCAATCATGACCGCGGTAATTTGCGGATCGGCGCGCACGTCCTGCTCCAGCACAGCCAGGTCCAGCCCCTCAGGGGTGACGCAGCGCTTGAGCGCCGATTGCGCATCCACCATCAGTGGTGCGCCATCTGATGATGCACGGTGCTGTTCCACAAACCGCTTAAGGGTTATGCCGGGGGGCAGTGCCGGTACATCACATGAGATCTCCTGCCCCGCTTCAAGCAGCAGGCCCGTAAGGCGCCTGGTCAGGCCAGCAATGTCCAACGGCGTGGTCAGGTAGGCTGTAGGGGCCAGTGGCAAGGCTTCACGCACACTGGCGCTGTCACTACGCGCACTGAGCAGGATAAAGGGCAGCGCAGGCACCGAGCGGCGCTGGCGTACCGTGCGCAGCAGGTCCAGGCCGCCCACTCCCGGCAGATCCCGATCAGCAATCACCAGGCCATAGGTTTTCCTGCCCAACTGCGCAAGCGCCTGCTGGCCGTCGCCACAGACATCCAGTTGCGCGTCGCAACGTACCGTCAGCACCACTTGCTTGAGCAAATCCCGAGTCCAGGGGTCAGCTTCGGCAATCAAAACAGTGGGTGCCGCTTTTAAATCTACAGCAGTCATCCAATTTTCTCCCCGTGCGATACAGGCACCTTAGTCAAAGGGAGCACGCGGATACAGGCAAAAACACCCAAATAGAGGGATCAGACGCAAAAAAACCGCCGAAGCGGTTTTTTTGCGTGTCAAATCACATCTTCAGAGGCGGGACTCAAGCCAGTTCAGCGAAGCACTCTTCGATGATGGCCAGACCTTTGTCCAACTGCTCGTTTGGCGAAGTCAGCGGTACCAGTACGCGCAGAACGTTGCCGTAAGTACCGCACGACAGCAGGATCAAACCCTTGTCACGAGCCTTGGCAACCACTTGGGCCACTGCAGTCGGGTTTGGCTTGTGCGAATCGCCGCCTTCGAACAACTCGACCGCAATCATCGCGCCCAGTGCACGCACGTCACCGATCACCGGATGCTTGGCCTGGATGGCCTTGAGACCGGTTACCAGACGCTCGCCGACTTCCTTGCAGCGATCCAGCAGGTGCTCTTCTTCGAACACATCCAGTACTGCCAGCGCAGCCGCGCAAGCAATCGGGCTACCGGCATAGGTGCCGCCCAGGCCGCCTGGAGCGATGGCGTCCATGTACTCGGCCTTGCCACACACACCGGCCAGCGGGAAGCCGCCAGCGATGGATTTGGCGAAGGTGGTCAGGTCGGCAGTGACGCCCATCTGTTCCATGGCGAAGAAAGTGCCAGTACGGCCTGCGCCGGTTTGCACTTCATCAGCAATCAGCAGGATGCCGTGCTTGTCGCACAGTTCGCGCAGGCGGGCCATAAAGGCTTTTGGCGCCACGTAGAAACCACCTTCGCCCTGTACCGGCTCAATGATGATCGCAGCGATGTCTTTAGGCTCAGCGTCGTTCTTGAAAATGCGCTCGATGCTGGCGATGGAATCGTCAACCGTGATGCCATGCAGTTCACACGGGAACAGGGCGCGGAAGATGCCGCCTGGCATCAGGCCCATACCCGCCGAGTAAGGCACGACTTTACCGGTCAGGCCCAGGGTCATCATGGTGCGGCCGTGGTACGCGCCGGTGAAGGCAATCACGCCAGCACGGCCAGTGGCAGCACGGGCGATCTTCACGGCGTTTTCTACGGCTTCAGAACCGGTGGTGACCAGCAGGGTTTTCTTGTCGAAATTACCCGGTACCTTGGCGTTGATCTTTTCGCACAGCTCAACATACGGTTCGTACGCCAGCACCTGGAAGCAGGTGTGGGTCAGTTTGGTCAGTTGATCTTGTACGGCAGCAATGATTTTCGGGTGCAGGTGACCGGTGTTCAGTACCGCGATACCGCCCGCGAAGTCGATAAACTCACGACCTTCAACGTCGGTTACCGTTGCGTTCTTTGCCGATTCGGCGAAGATCGGGTGGATCTGGCCCACGCCGCGCGGGACAGCGGCTTCACGGCGTTTCATCAGGGATGCGTTGGTCTTGTTGCTCATGGTGTTCCTCATTCGCCGCTGATCAAGCGGCGTGGTTCAAGGCTGACGCGCCAGAGAGACAACAATGCCAGCATGCGATGATCGACTGGCATGGCGCTCCCGGCCACAAAAATTAACAGTTTGAAACGCAGGGGAAGCATCGCTCTCGTGCCCCCTCTGCTTGAACCACCCGCCGGGTTTAGATGCCCAGGCAGAGATATTTGATTTCCAGGTAATCTTCGATGCCGTACTTGGAGCCTTCACGGCCCAGGCCCGACGCCTTGATCCCGCCAAACGGCGCGACTTCGTTGGAGATCAGGCCGGTGTTAACACCTACCATGCCGTATTCCAGCGCTTCAGCCACACGGAACACACGGCTCAGGTCGCGGGCATAGAAGTACGACGCCAGGCCAAACTCGGTGTCGTTGGCCATCGCGATCACTTCAGCTTCGTCTTTGAAGCGAAACAGTGGCGCCAGTGGGCCGAAGGTTTCTTCCTTGGCCACCGCTGCGTTTTTCGGCACGTTGATCAAAATGGTCGGCTCAAAGAAGCTGCCTTCCAGGCTGTTGCCGCCGGTCAGCAGTGTCGCGCCCTTGCTCAGTGCGTCGGCGATATGCTCTTTGACCTTGGCCACGGCCTTGTCATCGATCAGCGGGCCAGTGGTGGTGCCTTCGTCCAGACCGTTACCGATCTTCAACTTGGCCACAGCCACTTTCAGCTTTTCAGCGAACGCGTCGTAGACCGAATCCTGAATGTACAGGCGGTTGGCGCAGACACAGGTCTGACCGTTGTTGCGGTATTTGGAGATGATCGCGCCTTCGACGGCCTTATCCAGGTCCGCGTCATCGAACACGATGAAAGGTGCGTTGCCACCCAGCTCCAACGACACTTTCTTGATGTCCTTGGCGCATTCGGCCATCAGCTGACGACCGATTTCGGTCGAGCCGGTGAACGACAGCTTGCGCACGATCGGGTTGCTGGTCAGCTCGCCGCCGATATCGCCGGCACTGCCGGTGACAACGCTCAGCACGCCTTTCGGGATACCGGCACGGTGTGCCAGTTCAACCAGCGCCAGCGCCGAGAACGGAGTTTGCGAAGCAGGCTTGATCACCATGGTGCAGCCAGCAGCCAAGGCCGGGCCTGCTTTACGGGTAATCATGGCGGCCGGGAAGTTCCACGGGGTGATGGCTGCGGTTACGCCGATCGGCTGCTTGATCACGATCAGGCGCTTGTCCGGCTGATGGCCCGGGATCACGTCGCCATAAATGCGCTTGGCTTCTTCAGCGAACCATTCGATAAACGAAGCGGCGTAAACGATCTCGCCCTTGGCTTCGGCCAGCGGCTTGCCTTGTTCGAGGGTCATCAGGCGACCGAGGTCGTCCTGGTTTTCGATCAGCAGCTCAAACCAGCGACGCAGCTTGGTTGCACGCTCTTTGGCGGTCAGGGCACGCCAGGCTGGCAACGCGTTGTCTGCGGCTTCAATGGCACGACGGGTTTCAGCCGCGCCCATTTTTGGCACTGTACCGATGATTTCACCGGTCGCAGGGTTATTGACCTTGATGGTCTGGCCACCGTCCGCATCAACCCAAGCACCATCGATATAGGCTTGTTGGCGGAACAACTGTGCGTCTTTGAGCTGCATGTGGGCTTTCCTTAACAGCACCGCGCAGGCGCGGAGCGAATTATTAAAGTAGAAAGGCGCCATAGAAGGCTGCCGTCAGGAAGTCATTCACTGCCAAAGTATCTAAATGACGCACAAAGAACAGGCCGTGCGATTCAGCACTCAGACAAGAGCGTTTGAAATCTCAAACGAATCCTAGGGTCAAAGGGGGTAAAGGACAATAGCCTGTTCGAAAAAAAGAACAAGCAGCGCTGTTTACCGCTTTCTTACCCGTCCCCCATTAATAGCCCATAATGCACAAAGAAACACCTGACGAATCAGCGGCATGGACGGCTGACACGCAGATGAGTATTATGGCGCCCGCGTCGCACCAGTAGCTCAGCTGGATAGAGTACTGCCCTCCGAAGGCAGGGGTCGTGGGTTCGAATCCCGCCTGGTGCACCATTTTCTTTCCCTTGTTCAAGGGAATAGCGTTCCCTCAGCGGGAACCGTTGATCAAAAGCAAAAAATCCCCAAGCAAATTTGCCTCCCGCCGAGACTCCGGTGAGTTGTTGCGTGCTTGTAGAAAGATATTTTCACCTCTTTATGCACAAGAATGATTTTTTCTATGGGCAACTGACGAAAGGCTGGTTACTATACGCGGCGTTTCGCGGAGAGCTGGCCGAGTGGCCGAAGGCGCTCCCCTGCTAAGGGAGTACACCTCAAAAGGGTGTCGGGGGTTCGAATCCCCCGTTCTCCGCCATTATTTGCTACATGCGGTTCAAAATGCGTTCCCTTGTTCAAGGGAACCGCGTTTTCTCTCCCTTCCCCCTTTTTCAAATAATCCCGACGTGCATCTGCGCGTGGTTTTGTCACATCTGCGCAAAACCCGAACCGGTGGGAGCGAGCCTGCTCGCGATGCAGGCGCTGCGGTGTTCAGGCAAACCGCATCGATCCAATCGCGAGCACGCCCGCTCCCACAGTAGAGGTGGGTCTTTTACTGCGCAGCCACACCACCAAAGCGGGTGGTCATCGCCGTGATGAACTCTTCAAGGCTCATCTTCTGGCCATTGAGGTCCACCTGGCCATCCGCATAATTGAGGGAAGCCAGGATATTGTTGCCATCCACTTTGGCCAGCCCGGTTTGCACCGCCATCACCCCCGCCATCTCACTGTTCATGCTGGCCATTTTGGCAATGGCTTGCGGATCAGCCTGGCCGACCAGCTGTGCCTGAACTGCTGACAAATCAGCAATCATCGGCTTGGACAGCAGCAGCTTGGCATCCAGCGTGGTCAGCATCTGCTTGGTGACTTCAACAGGCGGCTGCTCAAACGAAGTCGGCTTGGCCAGGCCCATGGCAACGTTGAGCTGGCTTTCGCCATTGGCAGTTTTGATCGTGAATTTTTCCAGCGCCAGCTGCGGCTTGGCGGCAAGAATATTTTCAACCTGCACCTGCATCTGCACTTGCTCGGCCGGGCTCAGCGGCGTTTGCGGCAACGTGCCATCGGCTTGAGGCTGGAACTTGCTCTGGTAGATCTGCAACAGCGCCTGCATGGCCGGAATGTCCAGGCTGCTGGCGGTCAGTACCATTTGCGCACTGCCCACTGGCTTGCCGTCCAGGGTGATGTCACCCACGTTGTAGGCCAGGCGTCCGGACATCAGGTTGCCATTGGCAGAAGCCGAATCCGCGTATTCGAAATTTTTGAGCTTGATGACCGATTGAGTGACGCCATAGGTCAGCTGGCCTTCGCTCAGCTCCATCACGTTCTGCCCGAGATAAAAGCCAAAATCGGTTTTCTTCAGGTCACTGGCCAGAGTCAGGCCATTGAGCTCGACTGTAACCGGCGGATTCTCAATCGTGATCGCATTGAGCTTGAGGTGGTCCATGTAGCCTTTGGCCTTGAGGTTCTGGCCATCGGCATCGGTTTGAGCCTCCATGGTCATCCCCGAGAAGCTCAGGGTGGAATGCTCGTCCAGTTGAGTCTCAAGTGCCGTCAATTCCATGTGACCGTCAATCGAGCGGTTGTAACCCAAGGTGACCTGGCCTTTGAGCGGGGCCTGATCCTTGGTTGCGACAAACCATTTTTCGGTAAACGGAGTTCTTTCCAGTGCGTAATTGCTGACCGCCATTACTGGCATCCACTTGAATGTCTTGATACGCGACCACGGCAACGGGCCATGCTCGATATTATCGACAAACAGCAACTCCACTGGCTTTGCATCCGGGCCCGCTTTGTCGTCCTGGAGTTTCAGGCGATAGTGAGCGGTGCTGCTGTAGAGGTTGCGCTCAATGGACACCAGCTCGATGGTGCCTTGAGTGGTACTGCCTTGCAGTTGCTTTGCGAGCTCCTGGTTGGTCTGTTCGATCGAGGTCTGCAACACGCCCTCGATTTTGCTGCCGGTGTACCACGCGCCAGCGGTGTTCAGCGCCCCAGCGACAACAACGATCCCTACCAGCACACCTAATGGTTTATTCATCAATTGACCCGTTCAATGTCCGTTGTGTTGAAAGTAAAGCGGTCTTTGCCAAGCCCTTCATGGGCCGAAAAGTGCAATCAGGTTAACACCGGCAGCTGAACTGACGCTGCTCTTGAGTGACGCGGCCCTTATGCAGGTTGGGCGTAACGCTGGTCAATCTCGTCGAGTTGGTGGTCGAAGCTCTTGAGACTGGCACTCCAGGTGTACACCAGCACCTCCAGATCATGGTCGATGCAGGTTTCTCCTACAGAATTAAAAGAAACATCCGAATAATCTAGCTGATAACGCTCACGCGCCATCGCAGCGGCAACATCCGCGAGCTCACGGGCGTTATCGAGCCATTGGCGATCGTCGGATGGCAGGGCCTTGTCGAGTTTCAAACATTGGATTTTCAGGGCTTCGAGGCTTTTTTCCAGCGGGGTGCCGGTGAGCTCACCCATAAACTCCTGGAAGGTACGACCCGGTTGCCAGTAGCTACCCCAGAAATAGCGGTCGAAAACCGTCTCGACACGGCGCAGCGCGACTTTGGTGTCCCAGATCAGGACACGGGTCTGGCCCTGGGCGATCTGGCGCTTTTTGATTTGTTGGGTTTGCACTGAGGCACAAGCCACAACCACGATGGCCAGTACGGCAATCAAGGCACTGGCACTGTCGAGAAAGATCATCGCCTTGTCGATCTGGTGCGCCAGCATGATGCCGTAGAAATACGTCGCCGAAAGCAGCACGACCGCCGCCGCCGCACACCAGAAACCGGGAGCATAAGGGTTTTTCATTATTAGTATCCCCATCAGGCATGGTCTGCACGATGAGGAGGGCTACAAACCCGCTAACGCCCTGAACCATCGTTCTGATACCGATAATTCAGAGCATAGCAACGCTGTCAGGGTTTCGCGTTTGCCGGGGCTTGCGTTCGTCCACTTTCCCAACCGCCACCCAGAGCCAGAAACAGATCGATCTGACTCATGGCGACCTGGGTGTTGGCTGCCGACAATTGCGCGCGCATGTCGGTGTAGGTGCGGGTAGCCTGCAGGTCAGCCAAAAATGACTCGCGCCCTGCCTGGAAAAATTGATGGGTTTGATCGGCCGCTGTTTTGGCGGACTGCTCGGCCTCTGCCAACGCATCACGGCGCTGCAACAATGCGGTGTATTGCACCAGGCTGGTCTGGGTTTCGCGGATGGCATTGAGCACCACACCGTCGAACCTGGCCAATGCACCCTGGGTGATGGCCTCGGCTTCACGGATCCGCGCGCGCGAGCCGTTGGTCGGAATGGTCCAGCTCAGCATCGGGCCAAAACCCCAGCGGTTGGTCGGCGCCGTGCCCAGGTTGTCGATAATCCCCACGGTACCGATGCTGGCACCGATGCTGATGTCCGGGTACAGCGAGCCTGTGGCAACGCCGATCCCGGCGGTGGCGGCGGCCAGATGACGTTCGGCCTGGCGCACGTCCGGGCGGCGCTTGAGCAGTGCGGCGCCGTCGCCCACGGGCAACAGTTGAGCGATATGCGGCAGCTCGGCGCAGGTGGCAACACCGGAAGGCAGTTGCTCCAGCGGCTTGGCCAGCAACATCGACAAACGGAACAAACCGGACTGGCGCATGGCCTCGTAACGCGGCAACTCTGCGCGCAACGACTTGAACTGGGTTTCGGAACGGGTGACCTGGGTTTCGTCACCGCGCCCGGCATCACGAAGGCGCTGAGTCAGGCTGGTGCTTTGCGCCTGCAGCTTGAGGGACTCCTCAGCGATATGGTGCTCTTCATTCGCGGCGCACACCTGGGTATAGGCCCGCACCACATCTGCCACCAGTGTGATGCGTGCAGTATCTGCTGCAGCCTGGGTGGCATCGGCATTGGCCTGTGCCGCTTCGATCCCGCGCTGCAAGGTGCCCCATAAATCGAACTGATACGAGGTGCTGATGCCCAGATCACCGACATTGGCGACCGGCACTTTGTCCGCCAGCAGGAAGGCTTCACCGGACTCTTGCAGACGCTGGGCGCCCGCCTTCACCGAACCGCTCCAGCCTCCCGCTGATTGCGCCTGCTCAACTTGCGCCCGCGCCCGCGACAGGTTCGCCGCAGCTACACGCAAATCGGTGTTGGAAGCCAACGCCTGGCGCACCAACTCGTTGAGTTTCGGGTCCTGATAGAGCTGCCACCAATCAGCGGGAACCGGTGCCGACACCACATTGGCGCCCTCACCTGCTAGCTCACCCTGCAAATCCGCACGCTGCATGGCCGCGTCTTTGGGCAACTGATAATCGGGGCCAAGTAACTGACAACCGGACAGCAGCAAACCCAGCCCTACGGCTGCCAGGTGAACGGCTTTCATTGCGCGTTCTCCGAGGTGGATTTGGCTTTGGGCGAGTCTTCGATAATGGACACCGTCGCCGTGCGACCGGCGATCATGCGGAAGTCAGCCGGCACGTCGTCAAACACAATGCGTACCGGAATCCGCTGTGCCAGCCGTACCCAGCTGAACGCCGGATTGACGTTGGGCAGCAGGTTCTGGCCGCTGCTGCGGTCACGGTCTTCGATGCCCGCCACGATGCTTTGAACATGGCCGCGCAAGCGGGCATTGTCGCCAATCACGCGAATATCGACGCTCTGCCCAACATGAATTCCGTCGAGCTTGGTCTCTTCAAAATAGCCATCGATATGGAAGGAGGTGCTGTCGACTATCGACAACACCGGCCGACCTGCGGTGACGAACTCATTGACCCTTGGTGCCCGGTCGTTGACGTAACCATCCACCGGGCTGCGTACCACGGTGCGGTCCAGGTTGAGCTGGGCACTGTCGACGGCCACCTGGGCCTCGGTGAGCGCGGCTTGAGCGCGCATCTCACGGGACTGGCTTTCTTCAAGTTGCTCGCGGGCGACCAGATTGCCCAGGCCTTTGTTACGGCGGCTTTCACGCTGAGCCTGGGCCAGGGTTTCCTTGCGATCGGCAACGGTGGCCTCAGCCTGGCGCAAGGCCAGCTTGAAACGCTCCTGGTCAATGACAAACAGTACCTGATCACGGCTGACAGGCTGGTTGTCACGCACATCCACCTGCTTGATCAGGCCCGATACGTCGGGAGCAATTTGCACAATGTCGGCGCGAATGTGGGCATCGCGGGTCCAGGGAGCAAACATGTAGTACATGGTCATGCGCCAGACCACGACGCAGGCAAACGTCACCACCAGCAAGGTGAGAACGACGCGGCCCAGGGTCAATAAAGGTTTTTTCATGTCATCAGATATCGACTGAACGAATCCACAACGCCGAGTAACAGAGCGTAGAGACCGACGTTGAACAAAGCCCGGTGCCAGACCAGACGGTAGAAGTGCACACGAGTGAGTAACCCGTGAACCACCAGAAACAGCAAGTACGTGATGCCCATCAACACCAGAAGCGTAGGCAGGAACACCCCGCTGATATCCACATCACCGATCATAGCGGCGCTCCATCAATGCCCTGGGCATGGGGATGCGGCAGGTCGTCGTTATCGACAATAAATTCAACCCCGGGCAATACGGCCAGGCGCAACCCGCTCAAGGCATGCAACAGATGCACCCGCGCCTCGCCTTCGCCTTGCAGGTCGTTGGCATTCAGCGCGCGGCGTGTGCGGTCCATGGTTATTTGCAGGCCAAGGGGCATGGGTAGCCGCTCACCGGCCTTGAGGCAGGCGCGAAAGTAATCACCCACCTCGCTCACCACCTGATGCAATAGCCGTTGCGGCTCACCGCTGACTCTTGGCGCATAGGCCTGCAAGTCCAGCAGATTGAGGGCCACCCGCAAATCGCGCAGGGCAATACCTGTGTCTTGCCCGGTGATGGCCAGGCGTGGCAGGTGCTGCATCAGGCGATCAAGCATTTGCACGCCCATTTGCCGGTGCTCGGCCAGGGTCGCCGGCTTTGTAAGGCTGACAATGTCACGCCAGCTGAAACGGGTCAGGCGCTTGGCTGCCAGCTCGGCACCGAACGGGCGGGCAATCAGGGTCCAGACGAAAGCAAACAGCAGGCCGATAGGACCGGCCAGGTTGGCGTTCATAAACACCATAAAGTCCGCATCGTAGGCACCCTGGATGCTGATAAACGAGGCAGTGTTGACGATGGTCAGCAAAGTGCCCAGGTAAAAGCGCGGCTGTACGGTCAGGGTGCCAACGCAGATAAACGGCACAGCAAACGCCAACACCAGCATCGGAAAGTCATGCAGGTTGGGCAGGATCACAAACAGGTACAGGCTGGCAAATACCACCGACAGCGAGGTCCAGAAGAAGAACCGGTAAATCTGCGGCGCCGGATCATCCATTGCGGCAAAAAAGCTGCAGGCTACAGCGGCCAGAATCACTGCGCTGGCACCGTCGGTCCAGCCGAGCAGGATCCACAACACTGAAGCAACAACAATCGCGCTCACGGTAGAGAACGCGGAATAAAACATCAGCCCGCGATCGAGAAACGGCGTCAAACGGCCCAGTCGCCAATGCCGGTAAACCGCACGCCAGACTTCCTGGTCGCCGGTCGAGATGGCTTCTTGCAGGCTGCGGCAGTCTTGCCACAGGTCGATCCACTCCGCCAGCCGATACAGCACGTTGGAGAACACCAATTGGCGTCGATCATCCAGCGCCGCGGCACTGGGCTGCAGCGCTTCGAGTTCATGGCGTAACGCTTGCCACTGTTGGACCGGGGCACCGTCACGGGTGTTCTCAAGCCATGCCCTGGCGTGGTCGAGCAAAGGCGTAACCTTGTCGAGCAGTTCCGGGGCGCGGCGCTCCAGCGCGTACAGGGCATCGTCCAGCGCATCGACCACGGGCAGCAGGTGGATCATGCGCCCGCGCAGCTCCTTGGTATTACGCACGGTCTGCGGGTGTGCGCCCTCATGGGGCAACTGACCAATCATCATTTCAAGGCTGTTGAAGGTCGCCACCATCGAGGAGCGCAGGCCGCTGGCCTTGCTCGGCTCTACGTCGCGGGCCAGAAAGTGTTTGCTGTAATTGCTCGCATCGGCAAACCACTTGGCCGCCGAATCAATAAACACCGGGGTCAGGCGTCGGGGCCAGAACATGCTGCCGACCACCGCTGCGCAGACGATCCCGAGCATGATCTCTTCGGTACGCGATACAGCGATATCAAAGACGTTCAGCGGGTTATCCACAATCGGCAAGGCGATCATCGGCATGGTGTAACCGGCAAGCATGAACACATAGCTGTTGGCGGTACGCAGGTGCAGCGACAGAAACAGCAAAATACCGGTCCACAGCGCGATCACCAGCACCAGCAAAAACGGGGTTTGCACAAATAGCGGGACAAAAAACACCGCAGCCGCAGCACCAATCAGCGTGCCCAGGGCGCGGTATACCGCCTTGGAACTGGTAGGCCCGACAAAGGGGCTGGAGACGATATAGACCGTGGCCATGGCCCAGTACGGGCGCGGCATTTCCATCAGCAAGGCGATATACAGCGCGATCATTGATGCGGCGAAGGTACGCACACCATAAAACCAGTCACGGGCAGGTGGCATGCTGCTGAAAAAGCCGTTCAACTCGTCGCTCCGTCAGGCAGTTGACCGGCCGCCTCGAAGGCTTTGATCACACGCAATGCAGCTTCCTGGTCAGCCACCGGGATATCTGCCAGAGCAGCCCTTCTCAATTGCACCAATTGGGCTTCAATCGACTGCACCAGCGCGCGCCCGGTGTCGGTCAGGCTCAGGGTTTTGGCCCGGCGGTCGCTGGCATCTTCACAGCGGCGCACGTAACCGGCCTTGCACAGTTGATCGAGCAAGCGCACCAGCGACGGGCTTTCCATACCGGCAGCATGGGCCACGGTGACTTGCCGCACACCCTCCCCCAAGCGGCCGATAATCAGCAGCGGCATGGCGCAGGCTTCGGAAATACCGTAGTTGACCAGCGTGGCCTGGCAGACGCGACGCCAATGGCGAGTCGCAACCACCATGCCGGTGCTGATGCTCATTTGCAGTTGATCGAGAGTGTCAGGCAAGAGGTGTCACATAATGTTAGTTTGCTAACTATTAATATTGCGCGGCCAACTCGTCACAGTCAAGTGTTGCCAGTTATTTCTGCTTACCTGCGATCGGTTTTGTACGCAGCATCAGATTCAATTGATCGACGACTTCAGCCCAATCAGCATCTTCAAGATACTCTTCACGCAAAAAAGCCGCTTGGGCGGGTGTCCAGAAAAACGCATCTTCAAGCTTCAGATCAGGCTTGAGCGGCGAGTGGGTGGTGACAAATTTTTCGATATCTTCAGGGCTGGACGGCAAGCCCAGCTGTTTGAACAAGGATGGCAGGCTATGGGTGGGCTTTTGCATCGAGTTGACTCCTTTCAGGTGCAGGGCCGCATTGGGCGGTAGCGCAGGTCAAATATAGACGAGCCTGCGTATCATCGACGGCCAGGTCCTGGGCTTTGTGCCAACCCGCAGGGATAGAGCTGAAATCATCGAGCTGCACTTTGCTGCTGATCAACCAGATACGGCCAGTGCCGGGCGGCAGATCGCTCAGGTGATCAACATAGATTTTCTCGCCATTGGCGTTCACCAGCGTGCCGAATCCGTAGTCATTCGGGCGCCCTGATGTGCCATCTTGCAGAGGTGGCGTGTACAGCATGGGCTCAAAGCCGGTCTTGTTGTAATAGACGTAGCTGAAGTACCAGAACAGATCACTGACAATAATCCGGTCGCCGGGTTTGAACTGCTGGTTCACATGCTCCACCAGACGATCAAAATGATCGGCATCGCTGCTGAAATTACTGCGCAGCCCAACGGCTTCGGTGCCGATAAACAGGGCAAGGATTGCGATGGCCACTGCACGCTTGCGCTTGAGTAAATGGTCCACTTCGATCGCAACAAGCAGCGGCAGGCCCAGCGCGGCAAACATCACATAACGCTCGATAAACAGTGGCGAAACAAAAGACACTGCATAAATCGCCAGGATCGGCAGCAGGGTGTAAATCACGATCAGCCTGATGAATTTATGCGCCGTTGAGTCACGCACAGCCATCCAGACTGCGCCTACAAACAGTGCCAGCGGAGCCAGCCAGAACAGCGGCCAAGCCAGGTTGTCGCCCTCATCCTGGGTCAATAGCTGCCACATCATGGCGGGCAAGGAACGGGCGTCCACCGCCGGCTCCCAGTCCACATCACCGCCGCTCTTGAGCTCGGCCATATGCTGCAGCAAATCCACCAGCCCCGGCAGCCAGGGCAGGAACAACAGCACAATGGCGACATTGGCCAACCACCAGGCAGGGCGTTTGATCAGCCACCCGGTATCGCGGCCACAGAGCAACAGGTACAGCCAATGGGCGAGCACACAAAACGCGGTGAAGTAGTGGGTATAGAAGGCGGCGGCCATCAGCAGGGTATAGATCACCGGATAACGGTGTTTACCCGGCGCTTTAATCCAGTAAACCAGGGCAATCGTGGCCGCAATAAGCCACACCCCCATCAACGAGTACATCCTCACTTCCTGGCTATAGCGCACAGCGGTGGGCAATAACGCCAGCAGCAGGCCCGCCAGTAACGCCGCCCTTTGCGTCGCAACCAGCCGTACAAGCCACATACCCAGCATGACCGACACGATGCCGGGCAAGACACTCAGAGTGCGAACCGAGACAAGGCTGTCACCGAACATCGCCATCCAGCCGTGCAACAGCATGAAATACAAGGGCGGATGAACATCATGGGACGCATGTGACCAGATATCAGCGAGCGGGTAGTTGCTCAACATCAGGCTCGAACCTTCGTCGCACCAGATGGCAGAGGCCGTAAACCCGTAAAACCTTACCCCACAAGCCAACAACAAAATGCACCACAGCCACGGCTGGCGAACCAGTCGAGTTAGTGCGTTGTGGGACGATTCAGGCAGTCGTAGCCGCTGCACACCCACATCGTTATTGCTGAGTACGCCCATCCTTCACCCGCTGTGTATTGAGGCTGCAATTTGGGCAGCTTTAACTTCGGCGATTGTAGGGTACAGGCCATGGCAAAGGGGAGCAGTCCGGACCAAGAAAGATAGTGGCACCATGCAATCTCTTATTCCGCAGTCACGCTAAACTATAGGCTACAAGGTTTGACAGGGATCAAGTCAGTACCTAACTTGAATTGGATCCAAACCAGCGTGCTGATCATTCGGCGTAGGTAGTCACAACGTGACCGTCAAAAATAATCCTTTAAACAGTATCGAAGTATCAGGTCCCATACCGGCTCATTTGGCGCGGGCGGTAATTGAAGAGACCTTGCGTAACGCCATTCTTGATGGCCGCCTGCCATGCGGTACAGCCATTCGCCAAGAAGCTCTGGCAAAGTTGTTTGGTGTCAGCCGCATGCCCGTACGCGAGGCACTGCGTCAGCTGGAAGCCCAAGGCCTGCTGCAGGTTGTGCAATACAAGGGAGCGGTGGTTGCGCCCCTGATTGAAGACAACTCGCTGGAAACCTATGAGTTGCGTTTTTTGCTTGAAGCCCAGGCCCTGCGCCTGTCAGTCCCCCATCTGAACGATGATGACTTTCAAGCGGCCACAGACTTTATCGAGGCGCTCGAGATTGAAACGGATTTCGGAAAAATCGGCACCCTCAATCGCCAATTTCATCAGGCCCTTTACGGCAAGGCATCGAATAAAAAACTGCTGGCACTGATTGAAGCCGGGCTTATTGAAGAGGAACGTTTTCTGCGCTTTAACCTTGAGCAGATGAACCTTGGCAAATTGTGCCAGGACGATCACCGGGCGTTACTGCGCCACGCCCGTGCCAAGGATGTTGAAGCCTGTATTGCGGAGCTGGAATTGCATCTGCAACGCGGGGTAAAGGCTATTACCTACTATCTGGACACCCTGAAAGCAAAACAGGCCTGACGTTTAAAACGTCAGGCCTGTGGATAACTCTTACTGACAGCCGTACATCAGATCTTGAAGCTGTCGACCAGTTGCTTGAGGCGGCTGGCTTGCTGAGACAGTGCATCGCAGTCTTTAAGGGTTTCGTTAAGGTTCACCACACCCTGCTGGTTGAGCAGGTTGATCTGGTTGATATCCACGTTAAGGGTTTCAACCACGGCGGTTTGTTCCTCAGTCGCGGCAGCAACCGACTGGTTCATACCGTCGATTTCTTCGATGCGCTGGGTCACGCTGATCAAACGGGCACCGGCCTGATTGGCGACCTCGACACTTTCCTCGCTGGAAACCTGGCTCGCATTCATGGTGCTGACCGCTTCACGAGAGCCCACTTGCAGCGAAGTAATCATTTTGTGTATCTCTTCAGCCGACTCCTGAGTGCGATGGGCGAGGTTGCGCACCTCATCCGCCACGACGGCAAAGCCGCGACCCGCTTCCCCCGCACGCGCGGCCTCAATGGCTGCGTTGAGGGCCAGAAGGTTGGTCTGTTGAGAGATACCTTTGATCACATCCAGAATATGGCCAATGTTATCGGTACTGGCATTCAGGGTTTCAATCTGCTCGCACGACAGGCTGATCTTCTGCGAAAGCTCGGTCATGGCCTGAATCGTCTGCTCGACCACTTTACGACCATCATCTGCCTGCTCGCTGGCACCACTGGCATGCTGCGAAGCGTCGGCAGCATTGCGGGCGATTTCCTGAGTAGCAGCACCTAGCTCATTGATCGCGGCAGCAACGCTGTTGGTACGCGCACTCTGCTCGTCCGAGCCAATAATGGAAGCGTTGGACGAGGCCATCACACGATGGGACAAATCGTGAACCTGGCGAGTAGCAGAAGACACTTCACTGATGGATGCGTGAATACGTTCAACAAACTGGTTAAACGAGCTGGCCATCTCGCCAAACTCATCCTTGTTCTCGATCACCAGGCGGCGTGTCAGATCGCCTTCGCCCTGGGCGATATCCTGCATCGCGCGGCCCATGGTGGTCAGTGGGCGCATCAATACACGGATCAGCATGCTCAGCAGCAGTGCAATCACAGCCACCGCAATAAACATCGCAATCAACGCAGAAGTACGGAATTTAGACAAAGGTGCGTAAGCCTTTTCTTTGTCTATCGACTGGCCGATGTACCAGTCCGCGGAAGGCAAACCTGTGACCGGAGTAAAGGAGATAATCCGTTCCTGGCCATTGAGCGTCACTTCCTGAATACCCTTTTCGATATGCAGAGAGCTGGACGGATAAATATCCTTCAGGTTTTTCATCACCTGATCCTTATCCGGGCTGACGATGACCTGGCCATCGCTGCTCACCAGAAATGCGTAGCCCAGACCACCTGAATCAACCGAGTTAATGATCTTGACCAGGCTATCCAGGCTCAAATCACCCCCCACCACACCCAGCAACTCACCCCCTTTTTTGACGGGCATGGCGATGGTCACGATAAGGCCGCCAACAGCTGCCTTATAAGGGGGGGTCAGCATGGTCTGGCCGGCGCTTACCGCTTGCTTGTACCAAGGCCGCTCGCGGGGGTCATACCCTGCTGGCATGGTTGCGTCAGGGCGCTGGGTAAACACGCCATTGGCTTGACCGACGTAGGTGAACTGGAAGTTCGAGGTGAATGCCGGTTGGTCGACCAGGCCCGGGAGATCAGCCTGGCTGCCTTGGTGTGCAACGCTTTGGGCGAGACTCTCCAGTACCAGGATACGACCACCTAACCAGTTCTGAACGCTGCTGGCTGTCAGGTTGCCAGCCTGCTGCACCGAAGACTCGATGTTCTGCTTGATGGTGTCGCGCTGCAGGTAGTCGTTGTACAAGGTGAATAGCGCAAACGCCAGAACCACGACGCCTGAAGCGGCCAGAAGGATTTTATGGCTGAACTTGAGATTCATAGCATGGACTTCTTATGCCAAAAGGTGGGATGCGTACGGGTGCATAGCCTTTTGGGCTGCTCTGTTCGTACACATTGCTCAACAGGCTGTCGGCACAGACCGCGGAATACTTAGCCGCGTTTAGTTGAAATATGTTTAATCCGACGAAAGCGCAGGCGTGGCTTTTGGCATGGTGCCGGGGAGGTGCGGGAGAATGGAGGGGCGCAGGGGATTTATATCGCGCAAAAACAAAACCCCTGTCTGCGTTAGCAGACAGGGGTTTCGGAATTCAATCTTGACGATGACCTACTCTCACATGGGGAAACCCCACACTACCATCGGCGATGCATCGTTTCACTACTGAGTTCGGGATGGGATCAGGTGGTTCCA